>DATJLY010000414.1:0-3696 GCA_035509095.1 Allostellaceae bacterium
GCGGGTCGATCAGATGCGCGACGTGCCAGGCGTCGGTGTACTTGCCGCCGACCCGCGCCAGATCCGGGCCGTTGCGCTTGGAGCCCCACTGGAACGGGTGGTCGTACATGCTCTCGGCGGCGAGCGAATAATGGCCGTAGCGCTCCACCTCGTCGCGGAGCGCGCGGATCATCTGGCTGTGGCAAAGGTAGCAACCCTCGCGCACGTAGATGTTGCGGCCCGCGAGCTCGAGCGGCGTATACGGGCGCATACCCTGCACCGTTTCGAGCGTGCTCTTGAGATAGAAGAGCGGCACGATCTCCACCAGGCCGCCGATCGCGACCATGACGAGAATGCCGATGACGAGGTAGATCGAATTGGTCTCCAACGCCTGATGCCTGGAGAACAACGACCTGCCGTGACGGGGCTCAGCCGAGCTGCTCATGGGTCGCCGCTCCTCATTCGGCCGGTTGCAGCGACGGCTGCGCGGCGGGCGCCTCCGCCTCGGACGACGTGATCGTCATGTAGACGTTGTAAAGCATGAGGCAGTAGGCGAAGAGGAACAGCGCGCCTCCCAACGCGCGGATGACATAGAACGGATGCATCGCCGCGACGGTCTCGATGAACGAGTATTCGAGGTAGCCCTGCGGCGTGTAGCTGCGCCACATGAGGCCCTGCAGGATGCCCGACACCCACATCGACGTGATGTACAGCACGATGCCGAGCGTGGCGATCCAGAAGTGCCAGTTGACGAGGCGCAGCGAATAGAGCTCGCGCTTGTTCCACAGCCACGGGACCAGGCAGTAGAGGGCGCCGAATGACACGAACGCCACCCAGCCGAGAGCGCCCGAATGCACGTGGCCGATCGTCCAGTCGGTGTAGTGAGAGAGCGAGTTGACCGACTTGATCGACATCGCCGGGCCTTCGAAGGTCGACATGCCGTAGAAGGCGACCGAGACCACGAGCATGCGAAGCACCGGGTCGGTGCGCAGCTTGTCCCAGGCGCCCGACAGCGTGAGCAACCCATTGATCATGCCTCCCCATGAGGGCATCCACAGCATGATCGAGAACGTCATGCCCAACGTCTGCGTCCAGTCGGGCAAAGCGGTATAGTGGAGATGGTGCGGACCGGCCCAGATGTAGAGGAAGATGAGCGACCAGAAGTGGATGATCGACAGCCGGTAGGAATAGATCGGCCGCTCCGCCCGCTTGGGCACGAAATAGTACATGATGGCGAGGAACCCGGCTGTCAGGAAGAAGCCGACGGCGTTATGGCCGTACCACCACTGGAACATCGCATCCTGGACGCCGCCCCACGCGACATAGGACTTGGCCGAGAAGATCGACACCGGCACGGCCACGTTGTTGCCGATATGCAGCATGGCGATGGTGAGGATGAAGGCGAGGTAGAACCAGTTGGCGACAAAGATATGCGGCTCCTTGCGCCGCAACAGCGTGCCCAGGAACACCAGGAGGTAGACGACCCACACGATCGTCAGCCTAAGGTCGGCGTACCACTCGGGCTCTGCATATTCCTTGCTTTGGGTGATGCCGAGCAGGTAGCCCGTGCCGGCGACGAGGATGAAGAAATTGTAGCCGAGGACGACGAACCAGGGCGCGAGATCGCCGGCGAGGCGCGCGCGACACGTGCGCTGCACGACATAGAACGAAGTCGCCACCAGCACGTTGCCGCCGAAAGCGAAAATCACCGCCGAGGTGTGCAGGGGTCTCAACCGGCCAAAGTTGAACCAGGGCGCGATGTTGAGGTCGGGGAACGCGAGTTCGAAGGCGATGTAGACGCCCACCGCCATGCCGGCCAGGCCCCAGAACAGCGCGAACAGGGTTGCGACTCTGACAGGGGCGAAGTTGTAATTGGGCAATCCGCCGATCTCCAGCGGCGGCGGCGCGGCCGGGCGCGCGTTGAAGCGCTGGAAGATGGCGAAGACGCCCAGCGCGGCGGCGACCACGCCGAGCCCCATATGGAAACCATAAGCGGGTTCGACGGTGTTGGCGGCGATATAGATGCAAAGGAGCCCGAGGAGCCCCAGCGCTCCGATGAGCCCGATTTCGCCGCCCCATAGCGACTTTGATTGCGATTCTATCTGCATCCAAGATCCCCAGCCTTCAGGCGGCTCGCTTGGCCGCATGCCCACAGGGCGTCCCGCAACGCGCCATAATTCTAACCCGGCCGCACGATCGAAGCCACAAGGGGCTTAATGGCGCCGCAACGGACGCCAGGGAACAGGACGTTTTGCCGCAGCAGCGTCCCTGGCGGCGCCTGCGGCGGCCAATGCAGCGAAACGGGCGGAGCAAAGCCACTCGACAGGACCCGACAAACCTGCCAGTCCCGCGCGATGGCCAAGTTTCGTTCTTCTTATGTCTGCCAGAATTGCGGCGCGATCACTCAGCGATGGCAGGGAAAGTGCGAGTCGTGCGGCGAGTGGAACACGATCATTGAGGAGGCGGCCGCGCTCGGCGTAGGCGGCGCAGCCGCCCGGAGAGGAGCGGCGGGCCGGCCGTTTCCGCTTGAAGATCTGTCGGGCGCCACCAAGTCCGAGCCGCGTCTCGTCACCGGCATCGCCGAACTCGATCGAGTCGCCGGAGGCGGCTTTGTGCCAGGCTCAGCCACGCTGATCGGCGGCGAGCCGGGCATCGGCAAGTCCACGCTCTTGATCCAGGCCTGCGCGGCGGTCGCGCGCTCGGGCGGCCGCGTCGTCTACGTCTCGGGCGAGGAATCGACCGCCCAGGTGCGTCTGCGCGCGACCCGACTCGGACTCGTCGATACGCCCGTTCAGCTTGCGGCGCAGACGTTCGTCGAGGACATCGTGGCCACGCTGGGCTCCGGCGACGCGCCGAAGTTCGTGGTCATCGATTCGATTCAGACCATGTGGAGCGACGCGATCGAATCGGCGCCGGGGACGGTTAGCCAGGTGCGCGGCTCGGCGCAGGCGCTGATCCGCTTCGCCAAGGCGAGCGGCGCCGCTTTGCTCCTGGTCGGACATGTGACCAAGGACGGCCAGATCGCGGGCCCGCGCGTCGTCGAGCACATGGTCGACGCGGTCTTCTCCTTCGAGGGCGACGGCGGGCATGCCTTCCGGCTGTTGCGGGCGGCCAAGAACCGGTTCGGCGCGACCGACGAGGTCGGCGTTTTCGAAATGACCGGCGGCGGCCTCAACGAGGTTCCGAACCCTTCCGCGCTGTTCCTGGCCGACCGCGACGGCGCCGCCAACCCCGGCGCCGCGGTCTTCGCCGGAGTCGAAGGGGCGCGGCCGCTGCTGGTCGAGGTCCAGGCGCTGGTCGCGCCAACCGCGCTCGGGACGCCGCGCCGCGCCGTGGTCGGCTGGGAGCCGAGCCGGCTCGCCATGGTGCTCGCCGTGCTCGAGGCGCATGGCGGAATGAAGCTCGGTCAGTACGACGTCTATCTCAACGTCGCCGGGGGCTTGAGGATCATGGAGCCTGCCGCCGATCTCGCCGCGGCCGCGGCGCTCATTTCCTCGCTCACCGGCGCAAGTTTGCCGCGCGATGCTGTCTATTTCGGCGAAATCGGGCTCTCAGGCTCGGTGCGCGCGGTCGGGCACGCGGGCTTGAGGCTCAAGGAGGCCGCCAAGCTTGGATTTCACCGCGCATTCGCGCCGCAATCGCTGCGCGTCGGCGGCGAGAGCGCCGATATCGCCACGCAGCCGATCGGCACCGTGGCCGTGCTGGTTGCGCTGATCG
>DATJLY010000415.1:0-11688 GCA_035509095.1 Allostellaceae bacterium
CGACAAGCCCCTTGTAGTCGTCGGCGACGTTGGCCTGGTCGTTCGTATAGATTTGGAAGTGCTTGGTGCCTTCCTCAATCGCGCCCTTGGGGCTGTGCGCGTTGGCCGAGGCCAGCGCCGCGCGCACGTCTTCGAGCCCGATCCCGTACTTGAAGAGCGCGGTGGGGTTGAGCTCGACGCGGACGGCGGGAAGCGAGCTGCCGCCGACATCGACCTCGCCGATGCCGTCGATCTGCGAGAATTTCTGCTCGAGCACCGTGGTCGCGGCGTCATAGACCTCGCCGTGGCTCAGCGTATCGGAGGTGAGCGCCAGGATCAGGATCGGCGCATCGGCCTGATTGACCTTGCGATAGGTCGGGTTGCTGCGCAGGTTGGTCGGCAGGTCCGCGCGCGCGGCGTTGATCGCGGCCTGCACGTCGCGCGCGGCGCCGTCGATGTCGCGGTCGAGACCGAACTGAAGCGTGATCCGCGACGAGCTCGAACTGCTCGTCGACGTCATCTCGGTGACGTCGGCGATCGTGCCGAGATGCCGTTCGAGCGGCGTGGCGACGCTGGTCGACATCACCTCGGGGCTGGCGCCCGGCATTTGCGCGATGACCGCGATGGTCGGCAAATCGACCTGCGGCAGCGGCGAGACCGGAAGCTGGAAGAAGGCCACCGCGCCCGCCAGCGCCACGCCCAGCGTCAGGAGCGTCGTCGCGACCGGGCGCCTGATGAAGAGCGCCGAAAAGTTCACGACGGACTCTCCTGGCCTTCGATGGCGCGAGCGCTTCCCGCGCCGCCCAGACGCTCGGCCAGGCGGTCGAACGCGAGATAGATGACGGGCGTCGTGAAGAGCGTCAGCATCTGGCTCACGATCAGGCCGCCCACGATGGTGAGGCCCAGCGGATGACGCAGCTCGCTGCCGGTGCCGGTGCCGAGCATCAGCGGCAGCGCGCCGAGGATGGCCGCCATCGTGGTCATGAGGATCGGGCGGAAGCGCAAAAGCGACGCCTGATAGATCGCCTCGCGCGGGCTCTTCCCCTCGTTGCGCTGAAGGTCGAGCGCGAAATCGATCATCATGATCGCGTTCTTCTTGACGATGCCGATCAGCAGGACGATGCCGATGATGGCGATGACGGTGAGCTCGCTGCCGGTGGCGATCAGCGCCAACAGCGCGCCGATCCCGGCGGACGGCAGGGTCGACAGGATCGTGACCGGATGGACGAAGCTTTCGTAAAGGACGCCCAGAACGATATAGACGGTGACGACCGCCGCGAGGATCAGGAACAGCTCGTTCGACAGCGACGATTGGAACGCCAATGCCGAGCCTTGGAACGCCATGAAGATGCCCCCGGGCATGTGGAGGTCCATGGTCGCTTGGCGGATCCAGTCGACCGCCTCGCCAAGCGAGGCGCCGGGCGCGAGGTTGAAGGACACGGTCGTCGCCGGAAACTGACCCAGATGGTCGACGACGAGCGGTGCCGTCTCCTGCTTCACCGTGGCGATGACCGACAGCGGCACCTGTCCCGAGCCCGTGGACGAGGGGAGATAGATCGACGCCAGGTCCTTCACCGAGCTTTGCAGCGAGGGATCGTTCTCGAGGATGATGCGGTACTGGTTCGATTGGGTGAAGATGGTGGAGACGATGCGTTGTCCGAACGCGTCATAAAGGGCGTTGTCGATCGTCGCGGGCGTGATGCCGAAGCGGCCGGCCGTCTCGCGGTCGATCGTGATATAGGCCGACAGGCCGTTCTGCTGCATGTCGCTCGCGGCGTCGGTCACGACCTGCGAGTCGTTCATCCGGTCGATGAGCTTGGGAACGAACTTGGTGAGCTGCTGCGGATCGGCGCTTTCGAGGATGAACTGATACTCGGTGCGGCTCACCGTGGTGTCGATCGTGAGGTCTTGGACCGGCTGCATATAAAGGACGATGCCGGGCACGTTCTCGGTCGCCTGCTGGATGCGCTGGATGATTTCCGTGACGTCGGCGCTGCGGTTCTCCCGGGGCGTGAGGTTGATCAGCATGCGGCCGCTGTTGAGCGTGACGTTCGTGCCGTCAACGCCGATGAACGACGACAGGCTCGCCACGTCCGGCACTTTCAGGATGGCGTCGGCGAGCTGCTCTTGCGCGTCGGCCATCGCGTCGAATGATATGCCCTGGGATGCCTCGGTGACGCCTTGGATGAGCCCGGTGTCCTGGACCGGAAAGAAGCCTTTCGGGATCACGATATAAAGCACCGCGGTGAGCGCCAGCGTGGCGACCGCGACCAGCAGGGTCGTTATCGCGTGGTCGAGCACCCAGGAGAGGCCGCGCCCATAGGACTCGATCAGCGCATCGAACCGCTCGCGGCTCCAGCGCTGGAGCCGCGATTCCTTGGTCTGCTCGGGCGTGCGCAACAGCTTTGCGCACGCCATCGGCACCACGGTCAGCGACACCACCGCAGAGATGAGGATCGTCACCGAGAGCGTGATCGCGAATTCCCGAAACAGGCGCCCCACCACGTCGCCCATGAAAAGGAGCGGGATCAGCACCGCGATCAGCGAGATGGTGAGCGATATGATGGTGAAGCCGACCTGCGCCGATCCCTTGAGCGCGGCCTCGAGCGGCGTGTCGCCGGCCTCGATATAGCGCGAGATGTTCTCGATCATCACGATTGCGTCGTCGACCACGAAGCCCGAGGCGATCGTGAGCGCCATCAAGGAGAGGTTGTTGAGGCTGAACCCCAGCAGATACATGGCGCCAAACGTGCCAACGATCGACAGCGGCACCGACAGGCTCGGGATGATCGTGGCGCGCGCGCTTCTGAGGAAGAGGAAGATCACCAGCACGACCAAAAGCACGGCGAGCGTCAGCTCGAACTCGACATCGTGCACCGACGCGCGGATGGTGACGGTCCGGTCGGTCAGCACCGTGACATCGATCGCCGATGGCAGCGTCTCTTTGAGCTGCGGCAGAAGCGAGGTGATGCCGTCCACCACGGCGATGACATTGGCGCCGGGCTGACGCTGAATGTTGAGGATCACGGCCGGGGTGCGGTTCATCCACGCGGTGAGCCGGTTGTTTTCCGACGATCCGACGGCGCGTGCGACGTCGGAGAGCCGCACCGGATTGCCGTCCTTGTAGGCGATGACCAGACTCATATAGTCCGCGGCGTTCTGAATCTGGTCGTTCGCGTTGATCGTGTAGGAGCGGGTGGGGCCGTCGAAATTGCCCTTGGGCGTGTCGGTGTTGGCGTTGCCGATGGTGGTGCGCAGGTCGTCGATATTGAGCCCATAGGCCGCGAGCTTCCGCGTATCGGCTTCGATGCGCACGGCGGGGCGCTGCCCGCCATTGATGCTGACGAGCCCGACGCCCGGAAGCTGCGAGATTTTCTGCGCCAGCCGCGTGTCGGCATAGTCCTCGACCTGCGGCAACGGCAAGGTCGTCGAGGTCAGCGCAAGCGTCAGGACCGGCGCGTCGGCCGGATTGACCTTCGCGTAGATCGGCGGCGCCGGCAGGTCGCTTGGCAGCAGGTTGCCGGCGGCATTGATCGAGGCCTGCACCTCCTGCTCGGCAACGTCGAGCGACAGGTTGAGGTTGAACTGCAAGGTAATGACGGACGCGCCGGCCGAGCTCGTCGACGTCATCTGGTTCAGCCCCGGCATCTCGCCCAGCTGCCGCTCGAGCGGCGCCGTCACGGACGACGTCATCACGTCGGGACTGGCGCCCGGATAGAAGGTCTGAATCTGGATCGTCGGGTAGTCGACTTCGGGCAGCGCCGCGAGCGGCAGGAACTGAAAGGCAAGGATGCCCACCAGCATGATCGCGATCATCAGCAGCGATGTCGCGACCGGGCGCAGGATGAAGAGACGGGACGGGTTCATGGTGAGGCGCGGCTCGGGCGCCCGTCACTGCCCGGTCGCGGGCGGACTCGGCTGGGACGGACTTGCGGCCGGCGCGGCGCCGGGCGTCGCCGTCGTGGAATTGGCTGCGGGCTTCGCGGCTCCAGGTGACCCTGTGGGCGAGGCGGTGCCGGGCGCCGCTGCGGCGGGCGAGGCTCCCGTCGCCGCGCCGGGTGTTTCCTGGCGCACCACGACCTTGGCGCCCTCGCGCAGCTTGTCGGCGCCGTCGACGACGATGCGGTCGCCGACTTTGAGGCCGCTCTTCACCTGGACGCGCTCGCCATCCTGCGGGCCGAGCACGACCTTCTGCACCGTGACCGTGTTGTCGGGCTTCATCAGATAGACGAAGGTGCCGGGCTCGCCGCGTTGCACGCCCGCGGTCGGGATCTCGACCGTATTCTTCAATGTGTCGATGAGCAGGATCGCGTTCACGAACTGGCTGGGGAACAGTGCCTCGTCATCATTGGGGAATTCCGCGCGCAGCTTCACCGTACCGGTGGTCGGGTCGATCTGGCTGTCGACGGCGGCCAAGGTGCCCTCGCCAAGTTTATGGACCCCGCTGCGATCATAGGCCGTCACCGCCAGCTTCGCTCCGGCGTGGAGGCGCGCCATCACGGCAGGCAACTCGTCCTCGGGCAGGGTGAAGATCACCGTGATTGGCTTCATCTGGGTGACGACGGCGATCGGCGTCGAATTCCCGGTCTGGATATAATTGCCGGGGTCGACCTCGCGCAGCCCGATGCGGCCGCTGACCGGGGCGACGATGTGGCAGTAATTGAGGTTGAGCTGTGCCGTCTCCACTTGCGCCTGGTCGAGCTTCACGGTCCCTTCGTCCTGATAGACCGTGAATTGCTGATCGTCGGCTTGCTGCTGGGCGATCGAGTTCTGTTTCGCGAGGGTCTGGTACCGTTTCAGGTCGGTGCGCGCCATCTCGAGCGCCGCCTGATCGCGCGCCAACGTTCCCTGCGCCTGGTCAAGCGCGGCCTGGTAGGGACGGGGATCGACCTGCGCCAGGAAATCGCCCTTCTTCACCTCTTGCCCCTCGGTGAAGCCGACCTGGGTAAGCTGGCCGCTGATCTGTGTGATCACCGTCACGGTCGCGATCGGCGTCACCGTGCCGAGCGCGTTGTAGGTGATGCGGATATCGCCGGTGGCCGCGGGAGCAAGGACGACCGGCATGGGCGCGCCATTGCCAAAGCGGCCTGACGGCGCCGGAGCCGGCCTCGTATGGATCCACCAGGCGAGCGCCACGGCCAGGATGAGGACGACCAGAATCCACAAGACAGGCCGCCAGCGCGAGCGGCGCGCGCCATCAGGCTGCCGCTGGTCCGGCCGGTGGTCATGTTTGGGTTCGACGCGAAGCTCGTCCATGTCCCGGCCGTGCTAGTGGGCTATCAAGCGAAAGCGACCCGCAAGCCACATTAATATACCGTACCTTCCGGACCACCCGGAAGCGCCGCGAGGAACCGCCGCCTGGCCGTTATAGGCGGCGGCCGCCGACTCAATCCCTGGGTCGGGCCCGGGACCGACGCCCGCGCAGCGCCGCGTAGAGCGGTGCCGCCCGCTCGTCGACCAGCGCCCGGACCGCTTGCGGCAGCGGCGGCCGGCCGGCCGGCGGCGCGGCGAAGGGACGAAGCGCCGGCTCCTTGGCCTCGAAGCGGGCGAGATCGCGCATGTGCTCGACGTCGTCGGGCCTCAGTCCCAGGCCGATGAACGGCGCTGCGCGTTCCCAGGCTGCCTCCGGCAGGTCGGCATAGTCGAGGAAAAGCACGCTTCCATCAATCCCGGAAGCGGCCTCGAGCAGCGCGGTTACAATTTGGACACAGAATGTCGCAATGTCGGATGCCGGCTCGCCGATGCCGAACGCGGCCCGCGCCGCAGCGGGGTCGTGGCGTAGCCCAAGCCAGCCGGGAGGGTCGGCGATGAGGGACCCCACCACGTCCTCGGGCGCGCGCATCAGCCACACAACCGCCGCCTCCGGAAAAGCGCGCCGGAACAGCGCTTGATGCGTGACGTTCCAGCTCGACAGCTTCAGCACATAGGACCGCTCGTCCCCAAAGCGCTGGCGGCCCAAGGCTCGCACCATGAGGCGAAGCGCCTCCACCGCCGGGTGGCCGTCGAGCGCCGCCGGATCGGCCAGCAGCAGCGCGTTGAGCGGAGCGGGCTCGGACACCACCAGCGTCCCCGGCACCGCGCCCAACAGCCGCGACAGCAAGGTCGAGCCGCATCGCGACACGTGGAAGATGAGCGCGGCGGGATCGAGCGAGGGCGCGCTATCGAGCGGGGCGAGCGCGCTCAGCCCGGTGCGCACCAAAGGCGGCGGATTGTCGCCGGCCCAGCGCTCGATGGTCTGGTGAAAGAACGGCTCGGCAAAGCGGACCTTGCGCAAATCGCCCCAATCGATCGACGCGGCGCCCGCGTCGGCCGAGACCGCGACCGGCGTCCACTGGCCGAGGTCCATCGCCTATAAGGCGCCGCTCAGCGGCAGCAGGCGGTCGAGAGCATCATCGCCATAGCGCGCCTCGCCCGCTTGCAGCAGATCGTTGTTGGCGCGGCGGAAGGCGGCGTCCGCCTCGCCGTAAAGGAACGGGATGAAGGCATAGCGCCGGCCGCGCCGGATCGGCGTCACCTGATGCAGCGCGCCGCACGAGAACACGATGGCGCCGCCGACGGGCGCGCGATAGGCGCGGCGTCCGAACTCGGGAAAGACGAGGTCGCACCCGTCATAGTCGCCGTTCAGGTTGATGGTGACGGCGAAGCGCCGGTGGCGCGCGCCGGCATTGACGTTGTCGCGGTGGCGAAAGAAATGGCCGCCCAGCGCGCTGTCGTAGCAGGACACCATGTAGCGGTCCATGCGGGTGGCGGCAAACTGGAAATAGCGCTCGATCGCCGGCAAAAGGCGGCGCACCACCTGGTCGCGGATCGTCTCGCGCAGATCGGGCAGCGCGATGTCGAGGTCGCGCCGCCGCTTCAGCCGGTGATCGACGACGGTCGCCGTCTTGCCGTCATGGTCCAAAAGGAAGCCCGATTCCTCGCCCCCCACCATGTCGTAAAGCCGGACCAGGAGATCGCATAGCGGGAAATCGAGCACGCGCGGCACCATGAGGGCCGGCGCGCTCATCGGCACGCCACAGGATTGATCGACCGCCGGCAGGCTCGCGAGCGTGGCGCGAACCGTGTCGGCGTGCCCCGCGCGGTCGTCCCAGCCGATATCCGCGACGACGCGCAGCATCGGGTCGAGAATGACCGTCCGCGGCGTGCCCTCGGCGCCGTAGCGGCGGGCGATGGCGCCGTCCGCATCGATGACGACTCCGAGGCCCGGCCCTGACGGGAGGCCGAGCGCCGGCGCCGTGTCGCTGATCACGTAGACGACGAGGTGGTCGTCATCCTCGGGCCGTGCGGCGGCCAGAATCGGCGCGAGCTCGTGCGCCGCGCGCGGGTCGTCGCATTGGCCGGCGAACGCGAGCACCACCCAGCGCCCGGCATCGACATGGAGATCGATCGCGGCGCCCTCGCGCGTCAGGGCGCTGAACCAGGGCGCGGGATCGCCGAGACGAAGGCCGCTAGGGGACAAGGCGGATCGGTCCGGTGGCGTCGGAAAGGAGCGCTGGGGCCGCATTGGGCGTTGCCTCCATTTCGAGGATGTGCTCGCGCTGATCCGACGTGAGCGAGCGCTCGAAGACGAGCCTCTGATTCTCGGCTGCGTGAGGGACCGCAAGCGCCTCCGCCTTGCCATAGAGCCGATAGGCCTCGAGCGGATCGGGGGTGGTGCCGATCCCGCGCAAGGCGCACCAGGCGAGCAGCTCCACGGCGCGCGGGTCGTTGGCATCGGCCGCGCGGTGCAACTCGGCGAGATCGCCGGGCGCGGGATGCGCCTCTTTGATGCGCTGGGCGATCGCCAGCATCGGATCGGGCGGCCGCGACGGGGCGGGCTTCGCCGGCGCCGCAGGAGGCGTCTGCAGCGCGGTGTGCGCGCGCTCCGATTCCTTCGGCGCCGTCGGCGCCGGCGCATAAGGGTCGGGTGGTGCCGGCGTCTTGTCGAAGCACACGGCATCGGCACGGCCGAGGCAATCGAATCGGCCGTCGAGCCGATAGAAATCGGCGCGCGCCGGCGCCGTGCTGCCGCACAGCGCGGCGGCCATGGCGAAGAAGCAGAGGGTGCGTCTCATGCCGAGTCGAGGGGCAAGAGTTGTGCCAATCAATTTCCGCCGGAAATATGCGCCTCGTTATCGCGCCGATGGGCAAATCCTGCCGCTTTGCTTCGTCCTGCACGGCAAAAATCGCCGATTTGACGGGGCTAACCGTGATCGCAATGGCTTCGGATGCCCGGTTTTGCTAGGCTTCTGCGCGTATCACAACGCGTTCAAGCCCATAAACCTGGGGAACATCAAAACATGGCTACCAGCAAAGCAGCTCCCGCCACCGTCACGCTGAAGCACCTCGCCGCGCAGCTGGCGGACGATCACGAGATCGCCAAGAAACAGTCCGAGGCGATTCTGGGCGATCTTGTGGGGCTGGTGACGAAGCACCTGAAGAAGGGCGACCGTATCCGCATCGGCGGGCTCGGCATCCTTCAAGTGCGCAAACGTGCGGCTCGCATGGGGCGCAACCCGGCGACGGGCGAGCCGATCAAGATCAAGGCCAGCAAGAAAGTCGCCTTCCGCGCCGCGAAGGATCTCAAGGAAGCGATCTGACCTTTCGCGGGGTCATTCCTCCTCTTATATGATCATGGCCGGGTTGGTGCCCGGCCATGATCGTCTCTTGCACATCGATCCCCCCACCGGCATCAGCATCGATAGCAGGGCCGGTTCGGCGGGTTGGCGATCGTCGCGCTCATCCGGCGCAGCATGTCGGCAAAAGCGCGCGGATCGACCTTGTCGGCCGACATGATTGCCGTGACGAGCGGGTCTTGCAGCGCCTCCCGGACGGCGCCCGACAAACCGTCGACGACGCGATCCGCGAGGTCGTTGGCTGCGTGGTCAAGGGCTTCGCCGAAGCCGAGCGGCTCTGCGAGCCAATTGTTCGAAAAATCCATCGGGACCTCCTCAGGGCGTGGCGTTCAAAATATCGTGACAGACGCCCAAAAATATGTTACTGACCTGTCACACAACGCAATATACTGACCGGTAACTAATGGGTCAAGAGGAAATCGCCATGACGTTGCAGATGACCAGCTCCGAGCCCCGAGAGGCGCTGGACCGCCCGCGCGACCGTATCCTGCGGGCGGCGCGCGACCTGTTCTACCGGAACGGCATTCATGCCGTCGGGGTCGATGCGATCGCCGAGGCTGCCGGCACCAACAAGATGACGCTTTACCGCCATTTCCGGTCCAAGGACGAGCTGGTGGCCGAATGTCTCAAGGACCGCGGCCGGGAGCTCGAAGCCGCATGGCTTGCGATCGAAGCGGCGCATGGCGGCGACCCGCGGGGGCAATTGCTTGCGTGGCTGGACTGGCTCGCCGAATTCAAGCTGGAATTTGCCGGGACGCGCGGCTGCGCCTTCCTCAACGCCGCGGTCGAGCTTCCTGACCCCACTCATCCGGCCCGGCGGGTCATCGAGTCGATAAAATCGCTCCATCACACCAAGCTGGTGGCGCTTTGCCGCGCCGCGGGCCTGCGCGATCCCGAGCTGTTGGCGGACGAGCTTTTTCTTTTGGGCGAGGGCGCCCGCGTCAGCGTGCAAAGCGTTGGCGTCGACGGTCCTGCCGCACGGCTCGCCGAGATGTTCCAACGCCTCGTGACGGCGCACGAATCCCACTAACGCCCTGCCGAGACGACAATCGCGATCGGCGTCGCCCGATGACCCGTTCGCCGCTCCCCTGAACAAGGGGGTTTCTGCATCCTCCCGCGCTACTTATGATCGGGCGCCATAAGCCGGCCGTGTCGCCGGGCAAAACAGGGGAGGAGCTTGCATGAAGGCCATGGAGCTCGGTACCGGCGCCGCTGCGCGCGCCGAATCCCGCCCGATCAAGTGGGCGATCTTCGTCATCGTGTTCTTCCTGGGCAATGTCCTGTTATGGGCCGACCGCAGCAATTTCAGCATCGCGGCCGCGGTCTGGGCCAAGGAATATAAATGGGCGCCATCGACCATTGGCACGATGCTCAGCGCCTTTTCCCTGGGCTACCTCGTGATGCAGCCGATCGGCGGCTGGATCGCCGACCGCATCGGATCAAGCCGCACCTTGGCGGTCACGATGGCCGGTTGGTCGCTGTGGGTGCTGTTGACGCCGATTGCTCCGGCGATTCTGTGGCTGACCGCCACGTTCCGGGTCCTCTTGGGGATTTGCGAGGCGCCCTATATCCCTGCGAGCGCCGCCGCGATCGCGAAGGCGGTCCCGTCCAATCATTATCGCGGCCGCTATAGCGCGTTCATGCAGTCGGGCGCACAGCTTGGGCCTGCGGTCGGCGTGTTCCTCGCCGGGCTGATCCTGGGTGCCACCGGCGCGCCCGCGATGATCTTCATTCTGTTCGGCGGGTTCGGCCTGCTGGCGGCGGCGGGTTGGTGGCTCTTCACCCGCCACAAGTTCGATCCTGTGCCGACGGGCGTCCACGCGCAAACCGTCGAGGCGAAGGACCGCGCCGCCCAGGTGGCCGTGCCGCAGATGAAGCTCGTCACGTCGAAGCGGCTTTGGCCGATCTATATCGGCTATTTCGCGCTGCCTTATTGCCAGTACATCTTCCTTACCTGGCTGCCGATCTATCTGACGCAGTACCGGCATATCCCGCTGCTCCAGGCGAGCGTGTTGAGCACGTATCCCTTTCTCGTGGCGTTCGTCGCGTCGAATTTCGCCGGCTGGGTGATGGATTGGATGTCGTCGCTCGGCTTCAACAAGGGCGCGATCCATCGCAAGCTGTTCATCGGGCTCGGCGCGTTGATCTATGCGGTGACGATGTACGTCGCCGCGACGACCGAATCGACGAGCCTTGCCGTCTATATGATCATCATCGCCAATGCCGGTCTGGCCTTCTATGTGCAGCCCTACTGGACGATGTGCACGGACATCGCGCCAAAGCAGAGCGGCGCGTTGACCGGTCTCATGAACGGCTGCGGCATTTTGGGCGCCACGATCTCACCGTTCGTCAGCGGCGTGATCGCGCAAGAGACCGGCGCCTTCGTGGCACCGCTCGAGCTCGCGGCGGCGATCATGGTGATCGCGGCGACGACGGCCATCATCTTCATCCGCGTTCGCCCGATCGGCGAGCTGGTCGGCTGAGCGGCGTCGCCGGGCGATCGCGCGAGGAGCAAAAAGTGTCCGCTTGGATGGTCGGCGTCGATACCGGGGGTACCTTCACCGATCTCATCGCGGTCGATCGCGAGACGCGGGAATTGCGGCTTGCCAAGGTGCCATCGGTGCCGGGCGATCCGTCCGCCGCGGTGACGGCGGCGCTCGAGACCCTGTTTCGCGACGGCGTTTCACCCAGCGACGTGACGATGTTCGTCCACGGCACGACGGTGGCGACGAATGCGCTGCTCGAAGGCGAAGGGGCGACGGTCGGGCTCTTGATCACGCGCGGGTTCCGCGCCGTCTATGAGGCGCGCGGCTGGAGCCAGCCGCGCGGCGCCGACCTGCTCGACACGTTCTATCAAAAGCCGCCGCTGCTGGTGCCGCAGCGGCGCACCGAGGAGGTGACGGGGCGGCTCGACTATCGGGGCGCCGAACTCGTGGCGCTCGACGAGAACGACGTGCGGCAGGCGGCGCGGCGCCTCGCCGCCGCCGGCGTCGAGGCGGTCGCGGTGTGCTTCCTTTTCTCGTTCCTCGATCCGGCGCATGAACGGCGCGCGGCCGAGATCCTGGCCGCCGAGTTGCCCGGAGCCCGCCGGTCG
>DATJLY010000416.1:0-3515 GCA_035509095.1 Allostellaceae bacterium
TCTCTTGCCGATGATGGACGCGCCGCACCCCCATTCGCACACGCATGTCGCGCCCCCCGCCGGCGGCGTTGCGGTCCGCGATCCCGTCTGCGGCATGAGCGTCGATCCCGCGGCGACCGCCCATCACGCCGAGCACGACGGCGCGACCTATCATTTCTGCGGCAAAAATTGCCGCGAGAAATTTATTCTTGATCCCGCTCGATATTTGTCGCCGGTGCCGCGCGACGTGACGGCGGCGCCCGGTACCCTTTGGACCTGCCCCATGCATCCCGAGGTGCGGCAGGACGGACCCGGCCCCTGCCCCATTTGCGGCATGGCGCTCGAGCCGCTCGAGCCCCAGGCAGGGCCCGCCGCCAATCCCGAACTTGCGGAGATGACACGGCGCTTCTGGGTCAGCCTCGTGCTGACCCTGCCGGTCGCTGCGCTGGGCATGGCGGGCGTCGAGGGAAGCCTCGGCCGCTTGACCGGGTTCGCGCTCGCGACGCCGGTCGTGCTGTGGGGCGGAGCGCCGTTCTTTGCCCGCGGGTGGGCGTCGCTCGTCCGGCGCCGGCTCAACATGTTCACCTTGATCGCGCTCGGCACCGGCATCGCCTGGCTCGACAGCGTCGCCGCCCTTTTTCTGCCGGGGCTCTATCCGGCGTCGTTCCGTGCCGCCTCCGGCGCGGTGCCGGTCTATTTCGAGTCCGCTTCCGTCATCGTGTGCCTCGTGCTGCTGGGCCAGGTGCTCGAGCTCAAGGCCCGCGCTCAGACTGGCGATGCCATCCGCGCGCTGCTCGATCTCGCGCCGAAGACGGCGCGCCGCGTCGGCGCCGATGGAAGCGAGCGCGACGTGCCCGTCGACGAGGTGAAGGCGGGCGAGATGCTGCGGGTGCGGCCGGGCGAGAAAGTCCCGGTCGACGGCATCGTCGCGAGCGGCGAGAGCGCGGTCGACGAATCGATGCTGACCGGCGAAGCGATCCCGGTCGCCAAGGCGAAGGGCGATGCCGTCACCGGCGGCACGCTCAACGGAACCGGCAGCTTCCTGATGCGCGCCGAACGGGTCGGCCGCGACAGCCTGATGGCGCAGATCGTCTCTCTGGTCGCGACGGCGCAGCGCTCGCGCGCGCCGATTCAGACGCTCGCCGATCGGGTTTCGGCCTGGTTCGTACCGCTTGTCATCGCCGTCGCCGCCGTGACCTTCGTTGCCTGGACGATCGCGGGCGCCATGCCGTTGGGGCTCGTGAACGCGGTCGCGGTGCTGATCATCGCGTGCCCTTGCGCGCTCGGCCTCGCGACGCCCATGGCGGTGATGGTCGGCACCGGCCGCGGCGCGCAAGCGGGCGTGCTCGTCCGTGACGCCGACGCGTTGCAGCGTCTCGAACGTGTCGACACGCTCTGCATCGACAAGACCGGCACGCTCACCGAAGGGAAGCCGCGCCTTGTTGGCGTGCGCGCGGCTGGCGGAAGCGACGAGGACAGCGTGGTGCGCGCGGCCGCGAGCCTCGAATGCGCCAGCGAACATGCGCTGGCGGCGCCAATCGTCGCGGCGGCATCGGCGCGCGGCCTTGCGCTGGGCGAGGTCAAGGATTTCCGCGCTGTTCCCGGCCGCGGCGTCCGCGGCATCCTCGACGGGCGGCGGATCCTCGTCGGCAACCGCGACTTTCTTGGCGCAGAGAGCATCGCCGTGGGCGATCTTGACGCCGAGCCGGGGCATAGCATCGTGCTGGTGGCGATCGACGGCGTGTTTGCCGGCTCCCTCGCGCTGGCGGACCCGATCAAGCCCAGCGCGGCCGAGGCGGTGCGCGCGCTGAGCGCGGCCGGCTTGCGCGTCGTGATGCTGACCGGCGACCGGCAGGAGGCGGCGGATGCCGTCGCCGGCGCTCTTGGGATCGCCGAGCATGCGGCCGGGTTGTCGCCGCAAGGCAAGGCCGAATGGGTCACGCGGCTGTCCCGCGAGGGGCGCTCGGTCGCGATGGCGGGAGACGGGGTCAATGACGCCCCGGCGCTCGCCGCCGCCGATGTCGGGATCGCCATGGGCACTGGCGCCGACGTCGCGCTCGAAAGCGCCGCCGTCACGCTGTTGAAGGGCGAACTCGGCGGCATCTTGCGGGCGCGTCGGCTCAGCCTCGGCACGATGCGCAACATCCGCCAGAACCTGGTCCTTGCCTTTGCCTTCAACGCGCTGGCGATCCCGGTCGCGGCGGGCGTGCTCTATCCCGTGATCGGGCTGCTGCTGAGCCCGATGATCGCGAGCGCGGCGATGAGCGCGAGCTCGCTCGCCGTCGTCGGCAACGCGCTGAGGCTGCGGCGTCTCAGGCTTTGATCATTCCGCGTCGGGTTGCTTTTCAGGCCGCGCGCGGTCGAACGCCTCGCGCTTCATGCAATTGCCGAAGACGCGCATGATCGTCGGGAACGGCGCGAAATCGAAGCTCGGATAACGCTGGGCGTTGAATACCTGCGGCACGAGGCAGATATCGGCAAGCGTCGGCTGATCGCCGTGGCAGAACGCGCCGGACTGACCGTCCTTGGCAAGCACCGTTTCGATGCCCTCGAACCCGACGCGGATCCAGTGGTTGAACCAATCCTCCACCGCCTTGTCGTCGTGGCCCAGCGGCTTGGCGAGGTAGCGCAGCACCCGCAAATTGTCGATCGGATGAATATCGCACGCGACCGCCATCGCGAGCGACCGCACCCGCGCCCGCGCGACCGGGCTGGTCGGCAAGAGGCGTGGGTCGGGATGGATCTCGTCGAGATACTCGATGATGGCAAGCGACTGGGTCAGGCGCTGCCCCTCGGTCTCGAGAGTCGGGACAAGCCCTTGCGGGTTCAGTGAAAGATAGTCGTTCCGGCTCTGCTCGTTCTTGCGCAGATGGATCGGCGCCTGATCGTAGGCGAGGCCCTTGAGGTTCAGCGCGATGCGCACGCGGAACGCGGCGGAGGAGCGGAAATAGCCGTAGAGCTTCATGGCGCGTCGCCTCCCAGCAACCCGTGAAGGTGACGGGCGCCTTGCCGGTCCGTCAAGCCTGTCACAAAGCCGCGAGTCCCGAGGCATTCTGCTTGACGCGGACCGAGGCAGCGCACATCCTGTGGCCAATGAAAGTGGCTTCAAGGCCGATACCGGCGGCAGACGGTAAAGCCTTCGCGCTAGAGCGGTTCACGCCATTCCGCTTGTCGGTTTTGGCGAACCGCATGACGCGATCGGTTGCCCGCATCTATATGCAGCGGTACAAGCTGTCCGCTCCGGATTGGCGCACCTTGGCGGTGCTGGGCCGATTCGGCGCCATGTCCGCAAACAGCGTGGTCGAGCGGACGGCGATGGACAAGGTCCGGGTCAGCCGCTCGGTCAGCCGCCTGTTGCTGCTCGGCTTCATCACCCGCCGCACCGATCCCGAGGACCGGCGGCGGGCGATCCTGGACCTCACGCCCGCGGGACTCGGGGTCTATCGCCAGATCGTGCCACGCGCGCTCGCGGTCGAGGAGGAACTCCTGGCGGTGCTCACGGAAGAAGAGCGCACCGCGCTCGAAGCCACGCTGAC
>DATJLY010000417.1:0-5140 GCA_035509095.1 Allostellaceae bacterium
AGGGAGGGGCCCGTTGCGAACAATGGGAGGGTGAGGTGTGATTCAATTTGCGCGATCTTGCCAGCGGAAGCGCCCACCTCACCCGCTCGCTGCGCTCGCACCCTCTCCCCCGCAGGGCGGGCGGAGAGGGTTTGTGGACGCCGGCCCGGGGTCATCACCGCCGGCAGCCGCTCGCTCAGGCGGTGTGCCCCGCTGGCCCTCTCCGCGCAAAGCGGGGAGAGGGAGGGGCCCGTTGCGAACAATGGGAGGGTGAGGTGTGATTCAATTTGCGCGATCTTGCCAGCGGAAGCGCCCACCTCACCCGCTCGCTGCGCTCGCACCCTCTCCCCCCGCAGGGCGGGCGGAGAGGGTTTGATCTTCAAACGCCGTTGCGCGAAGACGCGGCGCCGTTGAGCGCTTCCCAGATCCTCATCGGCGTGCATGGCATCTGGAGATAATGCACGCCGGCCTGGGCGAGCGCGTCGTTGATCGCGTTCATCACCGCCGGAAGCGCGCCGACCGTCCCGGCCTCGCCGGCGCCTTTGACGCCAAGCGGATTGGTCTTGCACGGGACTTCGTTCGTCTCCATCCCAAAGGAAGGCAGGTCGTCCGCCCTGGGCATGCCGTAATCCATGAACGACCCGGTGAGGAGCTGCCCCGAAGCGGGATCATACCGGATGTCCTCCATCAGGGCCTGGCCTACCGCCTGGACGATGCCGCCATGCACCTGGCCTTCGAGAAGGAGCGGGTTGATCGCCCGTCCGACCTCGTCGACGGCGTTGTATCGCACGATCTCGATCGCGCCGGTCTCCTCGTCGATCTCCACCTCGCAGACATGACAGCCGTTGGGAAACGTCGGCGCGCCGCCATCATAGGTTCCGGTCTCGAAGAGCCCGGCCTCCATCCCGCGCGGCACGCGGCCCGGCATGAAGGACGCCTTGGCCACATCGATGAGGCCGACCGATTTGTCGGTGCCCGCGACCGTGAATTTGCCCTTGTCGAACACGAGATCGGCCTCGGCCGCCTCGAGCAGATGGGCGGCGAGCTTCTTGCCGTGGTTCACGACCTTGTCGGCGGCGATCGTAATCGCGCCGCCGCCACAGGCGACCGAGCGCGACCCGAACGTGCCGGTCCCCGTGACCGTCGTGTCGGTGTCACCATATTTGAATTTGACCAGATCGGAATCGATGCCGAGCTTGTCGAACAGGATTTGCTTGAACGTGGTCGCGTGCCCCTGTCCGTGATCGTGCGTGCCCATGTGAAGGGTGAGCGTTCCGGTCGCGTCGAACCGGATCTCCGCATGCTCGAGCAGGCCCGAGGCGGTCGCCTCGAGCGTGTTGGAAACGCCGATGCCGCGCAGCTTGCCGCGCCGGCGGGCCTCCTCGCGCCGCTTCGCAAAGCCCGCGTAATCCGCCATGTGCAGGCACTGATCGAGGTTTTTGGGGAAATCGCCGCTGTCGACGGTGTAGACGAGCCCGGTCTTATAAGGCATCGCTTCGGGCGGCACGGTATTGCGGCGGCGCAATTCGACCTTGTCCATGCCGAGCTCGCGCGCCGCCAAATCGATCATCGTCTCGATCATGTAGGCGTTTTCGGGCCGTCCGGCGCCGCGATAGTGGCCCGTGAGCTGGGTGTGGCTCATGACGCCGAAGACCTCGACGTGGAACGCCTGGGTCTTGTAGGTCGCGGCGAGGCAGCCGACATTGGCGAGCGGCGGTCCGGCCGCGCGGTCCGACGTGTGGTAGGCGCCGATCGCGGCATAGGTCCTGATGCGCAGCCCCAGGAACGTGCCGTTCCGGTCGAGCGCGAATTCGGCGTCGACGACGTTGTCGCGGGAATGCTCGTCCGAGAGCAGGCCTTCCGATCGCTCGCACATCCATTTGACCGGCCGGCCCAAGAGGCGCGCGGCGACCGGCACGAGGATATATTCCGGGAAGATCGCGCCTTTCATGCCGAAGCCGCCGCCGACATTCTCGGCAATGACGCGGATACGCGTCTCCGGCACTTTCAGCATGCCGGCGAGCGCCGCCTTGGTGCGGTGCGGCGCCTGGATCGTACAGCGGATGATATAGCGGTCGTCATGCGTGTCATATTCCGCAAGGCAGCCGCGCGGCTCCATCGAATTGGCGGTGATCCGGTTGATGATCATCCGGTGCCGGACGACATGGTCGGCCTTTGCGATCGCCGCGTCGACCGCGGCCTTGGTGCCCCATTCCTGATAGAAGGCGACATTGTCGGGACAGGCGTCCCATACGGCAAGCGCGCCCGGCTCCATCGCCTGTTCGGTCGAGACGATGGCCGGAAGGATTTCGTAGTCGATCTCGATCAGGTCCGCCGCGTCCTTCGCCTGGTCGATCGTCTCGGCGACGACGAAGGCGACCGCCTCGCCGACGAACCTCACGAAGCCGCGCGCGAGCCAAGGCTGCGGCGCGCTGAAGCCGGGCGATCCGTCCTTCCGCTTTCTCGGCATGCGCGGCACCTGAAGGCCAAGCGCCGTGACCTCCGGGTCCTCGCCGGTCAGAACGAGGAGAACGCCCTCGGCGGCGCGCGCCGCGGCGACATCGATCGAGCGGATGCGCGCATGCGCGTGCGGCGAGCGCAGAAAATAGCCGCGCGCCAAGTCCACCGCCCTCACATCATCGACATAGCGTCCACGGCCGCGCAGAAGATAAGGGTCCTCTTCGCGCGGGACCGGCTGCCCAATACCGAATTGTCCCATTGCGTGACCTTGCCTTATGATTTTTAGCGATCTCGCCCAGGATATAATCCCGATGCGGGGGGCGCAATTCGGGCGCGCCCATCGGCTCCATGCGCCGCGTTCCTGTTCGCGGTTCAACTATGATATAGAGACGGCATCGGCGCTTCGCGGCGAAAGCGGGGCGGAAAGGGAGGGACGATGCGCATCACATGGAGCCTCGCGGCCGCGCTCGCGGCGAGCGTCGCGTGCACCTGGGCGCCCGCAGCTTGGGCTCAATATTCGGACAACAAGATCAAGCTCGGCATCCTCGACGATTTCTCGGGTCCCTATTGCCTCGACAACTGCATGGGGCCGGTCGTCGCGACGCAGATGGCGGTCGACGAATTCGGCGGCAAGATCAACGGCGTGCCAATCGAAGTGATCCACGGCGATCATCAGGACAAGCCCGATGTCGGGGTTCGCATCGCCGAGCGGTGGTATGACACCGAGCAGGTCGACGTGATTCTCGACGTGGTCTATTCCGGCGTCGCGCTCGCGGTCCAGGAAGTGGCGCGCCAGCGCGATAAGGCGGTGCTCTACAGCGAAGGCGGATCGGACGCGCTCACCGGCAAGCAATGCGCGCCTTACAGCGCCCAATGGACCTACGACACTTATCAGCTTCCGAATTTGGGCGAGGCGGTGCCGAAGCTGGGCAAGACCTGGTTCGTCCTGTCGGCCGACTATGCCTATGGCAAGGCGCTCGTCGCGGGCGTGACGCGCAGCGTCGAGGCGGCGGGAGGCAAGATCGTCGGCACGGTCTATCACCCCTTCGGCACGTCGGACATGTCGTCCTTCATGCTCCAGGCGCAGGCCTCGAAGGCCGAAGTGGTGGCGCTGGGCGATGCCGGGCCGGACATGACCAACGCGATCAAGGCCGCCAACGAATTCGGCCTGATCGCGAGCGGCGTCAAGGTCGTGCCGTTGAGCATGGACCTTTCGGCCATCGCCGGCGCCGGCGGGTTGCCGGCGACGCAGGGCATGATCATGTCGCTGCCGTGGTATCGCGACGCCAATCCGCCCAAGTCCGAGGCCTTTGCCGAGGAATACGAGAAGCGCCAGGGCGTCATGGCGCCGTACCTGATGGCCGGGCTTTATTCCGCGGTCAGGACCTATCTCCTCGCGGCGCAGGCGACCGGCACCGACGATCCCAAGAAGATCTTCCCTTGGATGCAGCAGCACCCGATCGACGATGCGTTTACCAAGCACGGCGTCCTGCGTCCGGATGGCCGCATGGTGCATGACGTCTATCTTGTGCAGGTGAAGACGCCCGCCGAATCGAAAGGCCCGCGCGATCTGGCGACGCTGCTCGACGTCATTCCGGGGGACAAGGCGTTTCGGCCGATGAGCGAGGGCGGCTGTCCGCCGGTCGCCGGCAAGTAAGGGGCGCGGGTGCCCTTGTCCGACGACGTCCTTCTGCGCACCGAGGATCTGACCAAGTCCTTTGCCGGGTTCGTCGCGGTCAAAGGCGTGAGCCTCGATGTGAAGCGGGGCTCGATCCACGCCCTCATCGGTCCCAATGGCGCCGGCAAGACCACCTATTTCAATCTGCTGAGCCGGTTCTTGTCGGTGACCAGCGGGCGCATCTATTTCAAAGGGCGCGACATCACCGGCGCCAGGGCCCATGACGTGGCGCGCCAAGGGCTCGTGCGCTCGTTTCAGATCTCGGCGGTGTTCCCGCACCTCACCGTGCTCGAGAATGTCCGCATCGCGCTGCAGCGCTTTCGCGGCGACAATTATTTCTTCTGGCGCGCCGGCGCCGCGCTGAACGGGCTCGACGCCAGGGCGCGGGAACTCTTGGCCGAGGTCGGGCTCGAGGCCCATGGGAGCTTGGCGGCCGGCGAATTACCCTATGGCCGCAAGCGCGCGCTCGAGCTTGCAACCACGCTGGCGCTCGAGCCGGAGCTCATGCTGCTCGACGAGCCCACGGCGGGCATGGGAAGCGAGGACATCGGCCGCATCGTCGAGTTGATCCGCCGCGTCGCGAAGGACCGCACGGTGCTGATGGTCGAGCACAATCTCTCCGTGGTCGCCGATCTGTCGCACCGCATCACGGTGATGCAGCATGGGAGCGTGCTCGCCGACGGCTCTTATCAGGAAGTCTCGCGCGATCCCGCGGTGATCGAAGCCTATATGGGAACCGGCCTTGCTTGAGCCGGTGCTGGAGATCGCGGGTCTGCACGGCCATTACGGCGAATCCCATGTGCTGCACGGTGTCGACCTGTCGGTAGGATCGGGGAAGGTCGTCACCATCGTCGGGCGTAACGGCGCCGGCAAGACCACGACACTGCGCGCCGTGATGGGCATGCTTGCAAAACGCGCGGGCTCGATCCGCGTCATGGGCACAGAGACCATTGCGTTCGCGCCCGAACGGGTGGCGCGTCTCGGCGTCGGCTATGTGCCGGAGGAGCGCGGCATCTTCGCCAG
>DATJLY010000418.1:0-5095 GCA_035509095.1 Allostellaceae bacterium
AGAACGGAACCACGATTCATCTCCGCGGCGACCGGGATCGCGGGCTGCCGCCGGCCAAGCTCGATTGGCCCGGCGTGACGGACGCAACCGCGCGCGAGGTGATCTGGGGCGTCGACACGAAGGCGACGCTCGACGCGATCGGCGCCGAGATCACGACGGACCGCGACGTGCGCGTCGACGACGAGGGCGTGCTGCATTGCCGCGACGACCATGGCTATGCGCTGGGATTCGCCGTGTCGACGCGCAAGGACAGCCCGCTCGAATTTCCGCAGACGAATACGGTCGGAAGCTACGCGCGCCGGAACCGGATCGCCGAAGGCTCGGTCCGGCGCCGCGTCGCGCCGGCGCGGATCGGGCACGTGGTGTACTGGGCGCCGGGCGACGTGCCGGCCGCCGCGCGCTTTTATCAGCGGCTTGGCTTCAAGGTCACCGACGACATGAGCAAAGGCGGCTTGTTCATGCGCTGCGCCGGGTCGTGCGACCACCATTCGCTGCTGCTCCAAGGCGGCAAGGCCGTGGGATTCCAGCATGTCGCTTACGAGTTCCGCGATTTCGACGAGGTGATGCTCTTGGGCGCGCAGGTCGAGGCCAAAGGCTGGAAGACCAATGTCGGCCCGTTGCGCCACAATGTAAGCTCGACCTGCTCGTGGTATTTCTGGAACCCTGCCGGCGGATTGTCCGAGGCCTATTCGGACATGGATTGCGTCGATGACAATTGGGTCCCGCGCACGTTCCGTCCGGGCGAGGACCCCGATTTCTACGGCTCGTCCTGGACCGCGCGGCCGGAGCATGCCAACACGCCGCCCGGACAATGGCGCAATGTCCATTCCGCGCCGGGATACCCCTCCCATGAGTGACGACGCTCTTGCGACGGACGTCATGATCGTCGGCGGCGGGCCGATCGGCATGACCTTGGCCATCGATCTCGACGCGTTGGGCATCCGCTGCGTCATCGCCAATACCGAGACCGACACGCGCTGGCACCCGAAAGGCGCGACGCAGAATGCCCGCACGATGGAGCATTACCGGCGGCTTGGCATTTCGCGCCAGCTTCGATCCTTGGGGCTGCCGCAGGACTTCCCGCTCGATGTCGGCTATTTCACGCGCCTCACCGGCTGGGAACTGGCGCGGCTCAGCCTTCCGTCCGAACGCGAGAAGATGGAGGTGGTCGCCAATGCCGGCCCGGTCGATCAGGTGCCGGAACCGCTGCTGCGCTGCAATCAGATGTACTCGGAGGCGTTCTTCCTCCGCCACATCCAGACGCTCGACCGCGTCGATGTGCGCTTCGGATGGCAATGCCTCGATTTCGCCGAGCACAAGGACGGCGTGACCGCCGAGATCGAGGACGTGAACACAGGCCGCCGGCAAACCGTCCGCGCGCTTTATCTCGTCGGCTGCGACGGCGGTCGCGGGCTCACGCGGCGCAAGCTCGGCGTCCGCTATGGCGGTGAATCCTCGGGGTCGGAATACCACTATCTCGACGGCCGGATGGTGTCGACCTACGTCAACGCACCGGGCTTCTTGCGCCGTATCCCGCATCGCCTTTGCTGGCAGTACTGGACCGTGAACACCGACGTGCGCTGCATGAGCATGGTGCTCGACGGCTCGGACGATGTGACCTTCGGCACCATGCTGCGCGGTCCCGAAGATCAGATCGACGAGGGCCGCATCGCGCGAGCGTTCCTTGCGGCCTATGGCAGCGACATCGAGCTGAAATTCTACGACCATCGGCCGTGGACCGCCGGCCACGCGCTGGTGGCGGACAGTTTTGGCGCGGGCCGCGTGCTGTTGTGCGGCGATGCCGCGCATCTCTTCACGCCGACTGGCGGCTTCGGCTTGAATACCGGCGTCGACGACGCGATCAATCTGGGGTGGAAGCTCGCCGCCTCCGTGCAAGGCTGGGGCGGTGCCGATCTCCTGGCGAGCTACGAAGTCGAACGCCGCGCCATCGCGCTGCGCAACACCGCCGCGGGACGGCAGTTCGTCCACAGCATCGGCGCCACCCCGATCAGCGCGGCCATCAACGAGGATTCTCCGGCGGGCGAAGCCGCGCGGCGCAAGGCGGGAGATTATCTATCCGGCTTCGGCGAGGAATTCGCGTCGCTGGGGGTGCAGCTTGGCGCGCGCTACGATGGCTCGCCGATCATCAGCGGTGACGGCACGAGCCCGCCGCCCGACGACCTCGCGGTCTATACGCCAAGCGCCACGCCCGGCGGGCGGGCGCCGCATCTCTGGCTCAAGGACCGCAGCTCGCTCTACGACCAGTGCGACCAGGGCTTCACGCTGCTGCGGTTCCGCGGCACGAGCGCGGATACGCGTCCCATCGAGGCCGCGGCGCGGTCCAGGGGAGTGCCGCTCAAGGTGGTCGAGATCGACCATCCCGAAGGACGCGACCTTTATCAGCGCGACCTCGCCCTCATCCGACCCGATCTCATCGTCGCGTGGCGCGGAAACCGGCTTCCCGGCGATTGCGCGGCGCTCATCGAGCGATGCGTCGGCGGTCCCGCCGCGTAATCCGCGTCAGCGGGCGAGCGTGCCGAAGCGTGTCCCGTAATCCACCGGCAGCACCTCGCCGGTGATGAGGCCGGGGCCGTCGATGAACCAGCAGATCATCTCGGCGATGTCCTCGGCGAACGCGGTCTTGTGGACCGGCGTGATCCGGGCCATCTCGGCAACGCGCTGATCGAAGCGCTCCTCGCCCAGGAGATTGCGCATCCATCGGGTCGCGACGAAGCCCGGGCAGATCGCGTTGACGCGGACGATGGGCGCCAACTGCCGCGCCAGCGAAATGGTGAGCGAATTGAGCGCGCCTTTCGACGCGGCATAGGCGATCGAGCTGCCTTCACCGTTGAGCGAGCCGAGCGCCGACACGTTCACGACGACGCCCGCGCCCTGCTTCCTCATCTGCGGCACGACGGCGCGGATCATCTGATAGGTGCCGACCAGGTTGACGGCGTAGATGTCGTGGAAGTCCGCCGCGTTCAAGGCGTCGAGATCGCCCGGCGGCGCCGGCTTCGTCCGTCCGGCGCAATTCACGAGGATGTCGACGCGGCCCCATTGCCCGATCGCGGCGGCGGCCATGGCCTTGCATTGCGCGTCCTGCGACACGTCGGCCTGATGCAGCAGAACGTCGACGCCGTGCTGTCGGCATGCGGCGGCGGTCTCTTCCGCCTCCGCCCGGCTTTTGGTGAAGTTGACGACGACCCGGCATCCTTTGGCGGCGAGAAGCTTCGCCGTCTCGGCGCCGATCCCGGTGGCGGAGCCCGTGACGATGGCAACGTTGTCGCGAATATCCATGGCGATCGTTCCCGGTGAGAGAATGGGGCTAGCCTATCGCACGCAGTCCGCTATTCCATCTTGCACGCGCCGACATAGGAATCGGCGAGGTCCTTCACGATGGTGCTTTCCAGCCGATTGCCGAGCGTGCCCGACGCATCCTTCTCGACCTTCGAGAGATAGAAGCTCTGGATCGGGAAATGATTGGTGTTGAGCCGGAACGAGCCGCGCACCGAATCGAAATGCACGGTCGCGAGCGCGTGCCGGAACGCGTCGGCCGGCGTCACCTTGCCGCCGGTTTCGTGGAGCGCCGCGTCGAGGAGACGCGCGCCGTCATAGGCGTTGGCGGCGGTGATCGACGGCCGGCGATGATATTTCGCGCGGAAATGCGCGACGAAGGCGCGGTTGGCGGGATTGTCGAGGTCCTCGTTCCATTGGCCTGATGATTCGATCCCGAGGGCCGCATCGCCGATCCCGGGCAGCGTCTGATCGTCGAGCGGATTGGTCTGGGTATAAAGTCCCATCTGTCCTTTGAGCCCGGCCTCGGCAAGCTGCTTCACGAAATTGATGACGGGCGCGCCGCCGGTGAAGAAGAAATACATGGCGTCGGCCTTGGCCGCGCGGATCTCGGCAAGGTCCGCGGCATAGTCGAAATTGTCGAGCGGCGTGTAGATCTCGCCGGCGATCTGGCCTTTGTAATAGCGCTTGAACCCGGCGACCGCGTCGCGGCCCGGCTGCCAGTTCTGCGTCACCAGGAAGACGCTCTTCGCGCCGCGGTTCTGGAGATAGATCGCCATCGCCTCGGCCGGCGTGTCGCTTTGGAACGCGGCGTCGAAGAGGTTGGGCCTGCAGCCCGCGCCGGCGAGCGTCGAGGGCCCTCCGTTCAGGATCAGCATCGGCATGCCGGTCGGCAGGATCACGTTGGCCGCGGCGATCGTGACGTTGGAGCCGACGAAGCCGGTGAAGAGGTCGACCTTGTCCTGCTGGATCATGCGGCGGACGAGCTGAAGCCCGAGATCGGGCCGGTTCACGTCATCGCCGACCACGAGGTCCACGGGGCGTCCGCCCAGCGTCTCGCCCGTCTCGTCGAGCGCGAGGTTGAAGGCGTCGAGTATTTCTTGCCCGTTGGTCGTGCCGGGCCATGACAGCGTGGTCAGGAACCCGATCTTGAGCTTGTCTTCCGCGCGCGCCGATCCCGTCGCCATGAGAAGCGCGACGAGCAGCGCTGCGAACCAATATCGCTTCATTGATGTTTCCCTCCCCTGACGAAAACGCGACAATTGATAATCGGCGGGCGGTCGCGTCCCGTCTTTTTGACCGTAAAAAGGGTTCACCCACTTCGGCCCTATGACTAATCGAAACCGCATCTCCTTACCGGCATTAAAACACATATTACGTACGGCCGTCAAGGGCCTTCCTTTGCATCGGTGCGAACCTGTGTCCTTTCGTTAGCGCGACATTATGGAAGCCAACGCATGCTGGACGCATGGCGCCGTTCCCGGATAATGTGCGAGCGGCTGAATCACAAGCCTCTACGGGGTGGAGTCTAGAACATGGTTAGATCGTTGTTCGTCGCGGCGGCACTTTTCGCCAGTGCCGCCTCGCTTCCGGCCTTTGCGATGCCGCTCGGCGACCAGCCGGCCGCGCCCGCCAATCAAAGCATTATCGAGGTCGCCGTCCATTGTGGTCCGCACGCCCATTATGTCCGCGGGCATCGCAATAAGGCCGGCCATTACGTTCGCGGCCGCTGCGTCCGCGATCATCATTGATCATCGGGCCACGCGGCGAGACATGACATTTTCATTGCCTCGCCGCGTTG
>DATJLY010000419.1:0-2328 GCA_035509095.1 Allostellaceae bacterium
CGTCCCCGGCTCGTGCGGAAAGCGACGCCGCGATCGCCGCCATCGATGAAAATCGCGACCGCAGCGTGACGACTTCTTCGCCGGCGCGCTGCACCATCGCCTCTGCCGCGTCGAGATCGGTGAAGCGGACGCCCTGATCGAACGACCACCGGCTTTGCACCCACCACAAGAAGCTCGCGCCGACGGTGACGATGCCGGGCTGAAGATCGACCAGCACGACCCATAAACCATGATCCGCGATCCAGAGCGGCGACTTGCCTTTCTGGCGGCAGCCGAGCGGGGTCAAGACCGGCGCGGCCGCGGCCGCGATCTGCCGCTGCAGCGCGACGCTTTCGGCGGAAATCTTTCGCGCCGCAGGCCGCCGTCTCATCCCGCGAGCGCCGCCATCACCTCGGCGAGAAGCCTTGGGTCGCCGCAGGCGATCACCTTGCCGTCCGATCCGAGGTCGAGCGCGCGTCCCTGCCAATCGACCATCACGCCGCCCGCGCCTTCGATCACCGGTGTCAGCGCGCAATAGTCATAGGGCTTCAAATCGCGCTCCACGACGACGTCGATGAAGCCGCTCGCCAATTGCGCATAGGCGTAGCAGTCGGCGCCATAGCGCGCGAGCTTGACCCTGGCCTTGAGCCGCGCGAACCGCGCCGCGTCCTCGCCCGCGAACATGTCGGGCGAGGTCGAATAGAGCGTCGCCATGTCGAGCGCGGATGCGGGACGGGTGCGGATCGGCGCGCCATTGAACAGCGACGGCTCGCCCACGATGCCGAGCCAGCGTTCGCGCAGGATCGGCTGATCGATCACGCCCAGCACCGGGCGGCCGCGATAAGCGAGCCCGATCAGGATGCCGAAGATCGGAATGCCGCTGATGAAGTTCTTGGTCCCGTCGATCGGGTCCAGCACCCACACGAACTCGGCATCGGCGCGCACGCGTCCATGCTCTTCGCCGATGATGCCGTGGTCGGGGAATGCCGCCTCGATGCGGCGGCGCATCGCCGCCTCGGCCTCGCGGTCGGCGATCGTCACCGGCGTCAGGTCCGGCTTGTCATCGACCTTGAACGCGGTGCGGAAATAGCGCCGCGCGATCGCGCCTGCCTCGTCGGCCAACGCCTCGGCCAGCGCCACATGCTCGCGCGAGACCGGCGGCGCCAAGGGAAGGATGGCCTATTTGCCGCCGGCGGGCGCGGCGGGAGCGGGCGGGCTGCCCGCGGGTGCGGCGGCGGCAGGGGGCTTCGCAGCGCCCGCCGGCGCGCCGCCTGCGGGTGCTGCGGGTGGCGCTTCCGCCGCCAGCGGCTTCGGGTTGTCGCTCAGCGAATTGAGATAGTCGATGACGTCGGCGCGATCCTTGGCCTTCGGCAGGCCGGCGAACGTCATCTTGGTGCCTTTGGCGAAATCCTGCGGCTTGAAGAGCCACAGATTGAGGAGATCGGGGGTCCAGGTCTTGCCGTCGCCCGCGGTCTTCAGCGCCGAGGAAAAATCATAGTTGCCGCGTCCCTCGGCAATGCCCGAGCCGATGACGCCATAGAGGTTGGGGCCGACCCGATTCGGGCCGCCTTTGTCGAAGGTATGACAGGCTTGGCACACTCTGGTGTCGTTCTTGCCGGCATCGACGCTCGCCGTTGCGAGGAGCGGGCCGATCGGCTCGGGTCCCGCGGGTGCCGCGGGTGCCGCCGACGCCGTCTCGCTCGAGGGCGCGCCCGCGACCTGATAGACATTCTTTGCCAGCATCTCCGGATGCACGAGCTTGTCGGCAAGAATGCCCGATACCATCGCGAGGATCATCGCCACGAGCACTGCTGCCGCGATCTTGTTCGCTTCGAACGACATTCGCGTTCCCTCGGATGCTTGATTTGCCCGCCGAGCGGGGGCCGATGGGTGAGGCCCGGAGAAAAGCCAATTTCGACTGACAACTCAAACGAAATGTGTTTGAAGCGCAAGAGCGGCCGCCGATGCGGCATAAAGCCGCAAGAAACGTGGGCCGGGATTTCTTTCGTGAACCCCATCATCGTCATACCGGCGCGCATGCGCTCGACGCGTCTTCCGGACAAGCCGCTGGCTCTTATCGCGGGCGAGCCGATGATCGTCCATGTGTGGCGGCGGGCGGTCCGATCGGGCGCGGGCGCAGTGGCCGTCGCGTGTGCCGAGCCCGCGATCGCCGCCGCGATCGAAGCGGCGGGCGGGCGCGCCGTATTGACGCAGCCCGATCATCCTTCCGGCTCCGACCGCATCTTCGAAGCGCTCGCGATACTCGATCCGGCGCGGCGGCACGACGTGGTCGTGAATGTTCAGGGCGACTTGCCGCTCATCGATCCGGCCGCGATCACGGCGTCGCTC
>DATJLY010000420.1:0-4722 GCA_035509095.1 Allostellaceae bacterium
CCGTCAGCCTTCGAGTCCGAGACCTTTAACCAGGTCGTCGATGCGCTTGATGTCGTCCGGCCGCTCAGCCAAGGCACGCTTGGCCTCAACGGCGGCGTCCTTAGCCTTGGCGCGATCGCCGAGCACGACATAAGCGCGCACAAGGCGCAACCATCCCTCGATGTCCGCGCCATTATCGTGCAGTCGGCCGGCAAGCCGCCCGACCATGCCGCGGATCATGTCGCGTCGCGCATCCTCGCTCATGTCGGCGGCTGCGGAGATCTCGGCGGGACTCGGCTCCGCCGCGGCAACCGCCGTACCGGACACCCGCGCCAGCGCCTCCTTGACAAAGCCCGCCCACGGCGCGCCCGCAGGAGCCTCGGCCAGCATCGAACGCCAGATCGCGGCCGCATCGCCGGTCCTGCCATCCTGCTCGGCGGCAAGGCCGAGAAAATAGCGCGCCTTGGCTTCCTTCGGATCGCGCGCAACCGCGCGATCGAACGCCGCCTTGGCTTCGGCCGTCACCACCCCGTTGGCGGCCGCGGTCTCGGCCTCGCCGAGATCGGCATCGCGCGCCGCCGTCTCGCCGTTCAGCGCTAGCGCCTTCCGGCGTGCCTTCACGGCGTCATCGAAGCGTCCAAGCCGCGTATAGACCGGCGCGATGACTTCCCAACCGGCACCGTCATCCGGATTGGCGGCCAAATGCGTTTCGACCTGGCTGATCAGACTGCCGATCGACTCGCGGCCCTGAGGGGTTTTGATGCGCGCGAAGGCGGGCTCGCCCGAAAGGTTCGGCGAGCCGAGCGCGATATAAAGACCAAGCGGGCCGAGCGTCAGAACCACAAGGACGCCAATCGCCGCAATGCGCCGGGGCTGCGTTCTGCGCCCGCCCCCGTCAGCTGTACCCGCGCCCGCCGGCGGTTCCGCCGCAGCCAACAGCCGGCGCGAGATCTCCACCCGCGCCGCCTCGGCCTCGGCCTCCCCGATCAAGCCGTTGGCGCGATCGCTGTCGATCTCCCGGAGCTGATCCCTATAGACCGCAACATCGGTTCCGCCGCCGGATGCCCGCGGCGGCCGCCCAAGCGGCCAGACGACGGCAAAAATCGCCGCCGCGGTCATCAATGCGAAAATGACCCATAGAATCATGGCCACCATTCAATCCGCGGAGTGCCGGGAACATATTGATCCAAACCAATATAGCTGACCGGAAAGCCCGCCGCAGGACGGCGCGCCCTTGCGCCGCGGCGCTACATCATCACGGGCTCAAGGCGGCGGCAATGGGACTCCGGGCGCGGCAATTGCGCACGATTGACGCACGCATCCCGGTCAGGCCCGCGCCGATTTGCGGTCGAAACCGGTGGTCTGAACGGCAATTTCGGCCGCCTTGGCCAGGAGGCCGGCATAGTCGGCGCCGAAGACGCAGCGGCAGAAGCGAATCGCGGCGTCCATCTGCGACTGGCGGAACGGGCGATCGGCATCGCCCGCCTGGCGCAGCGCGTCGAGCAGGACCTTGGTTCCGTTCTCGAGATAATGCTGCAGCTCGGTGTAGCTGCGCATGGTCATTTCGTTGACCGCGAGCTCATGGGCATAGCTGCGGCAAACGCCGACAAACTCGACCAGCATCTCGGCGTCGCCCACGTCGGTTTCGTCGAGCTGCGAGCCGGGCACGATCTCCTTGGCGGGACGCGGCCGCAGCAGCCGGCGAACCCGGCCCGGCGCCGCCTCGATTTCAGCTCTCAGCACGTCGGAGACCTCAGTGCGGATGGCCGTGAGCTGGCGGCTCCAGGGCGAATCGCCGGAGAGGTCGATTTCGGTACGCACGCCACGTACCGCATCGTGGATGTTCTTGAGCAATGACGTTACCGGCCGGTGCGCTTTAAGCTCGTCGCTTAGATCGTTCACCATGCATTCGATCTCGCCGAGAACGATGGTTACCGCCCGCGCATAAGGCGTCTCGGCGATGCGGGCCGCCACATCGGTCTCGGCGGCACGCGTGGCGATGCGAATGAGCTGCCACGGCGCCGCGAGGCGGCCCATGATCAGCACGAAGCCATAAAGAAACATGTCGGTTTTGGCGACGTTGGCCCCATTTTGCGCCTTCTGCGCGATCGCCGCTTCCAAGAGGAGCTTCACCGAGTCGATCTGGTCGCGCTCGAAAGTGCGCAAATGGTTGGGCAGGCGCCGCGCCAGTTCGTTCAACAGGTCGCGATTGGCAAGGATGCCGATCAGCGTCGCCAGATCCTCGAGCGCTCGCGGCGTGCCGACTTGCACGGCAAGCCGGCGGCGGGCCTTGTCGTCGCCGGTCACCGACGCCATCGCATCGCGCATGCGCAGGATGGCGCGATCGTGCAGAGCGCGGGTGCGCTGCTCAGCCCTGACGCGATCGTTCGCCAGCAAGGCGCGATTGATATCGTCGCCCAGCGCTTTGGCCTCGGCCGGGATCAGGTCGCGCCCGATCCATTCCCAGATCGGCTCAAGCGACACGCGCGCCAATCGTCCCGCGCGCTTGTGATCGGGAGCATCGTCGATGAGAAACGGCTCGACCGGCGCAAAAAACATGCGGGCGGCATTGTCCATGCGCGCTTCCGGCTGGCCCTCGACGCGGATGGCGCGCCGCAGCTCCTGCAAGATGAGCTCGTTGCCGGCCGATTCCTCGCCGCGCGAGACGCTGCGTTCAAGCTCGGCGACGAGCATGGCGCGCGCCTCGGGCCTCAACGTCCGCAAATAATCGCGCAGCCGTTCGACGGCTTGTCCGCCGCTCATGCAGGCCACCATCGGCGTCTGGAAAGCAATACGATACCTTTAGGCGGTGGGCGCTTAAGAAGGGGTTACGCGAAACGGCGACAATTGCGGCGCAGGGAGCTTCCGCCGGCCGTGGTCGGTCGACGGCGAGGGCTCTTTGGCGTTTCACGCTCTCAATTTTTATTACGGGGCCAGCGAAAGGGTGAAACGGGTCGGTGAGAACACGCCAAGCCGAAGCCGTGTCATCCCGCCGGCAGCGCAAGCTCGGCGCGCAGGCCGCCGATCGGCGCGGTGCCAAGGGTGAGTACGCCGCCATAGAGGCTCGCGAGCTCGACCACGATGGAGAGCCCGAGACCCGATCCGGGCTTGGTCTCGTCGAGCCTGCGGCCACGGCGCGCCACCTGCTCGCGCTCTGCCGGCGAAAGTCCGGGGCCGTCATCGTCGACAATAATGTGCACGCGGCTCTTGCCGTCGCCCGCCGCGCTCGCCGCCACGACTTCGACCGCCACGCGCGACTGCGCCCACTTGCACGCATTGTCGACGAGGTTGCCGACCATTTCCTCCAGGTCCTGCTGCTCGCCGCGAAACCGCGCTTGCGCCGGCACATCGAGCGCGATGGCAATGTCGCGATCGCGATGGATCTTTTCCATGGTGCGCGCCAGCGCCGTGACGATCGGAGACACGTCGATCAGCGTGCCGACCACGGTGGAGCGTGCCGCGAGCCGCGCGCGCTCGAGCTGACGCGCCACCTGATCGCGCATGATGTCGGTTTGCTCGAGCACCTTTTGCGCCAGCGGATCTGCCGGTCTTGCAGCGGCTTCGTTGACGATGACGGACAATGGGGTCTTCAAGGCGTGGGCCAGATTGCCGACATGGGTGCGCGCGCGCTCGACGATCTCGCGGTTGGCTTCGATCAGGGCGTTGGTCTCGCGCGCGAGCGAAGCGATCTCCACCGGGAACTCGCCTTCGAGCCGCTCGGCGCGGCCGGAGCGGATGCCGGCGAGACCCTCGGAAATGCGTTTGAGCGGCGACAGACCGAAGCGGACCTGCAACGCGGTCGTGAGCAACAGCGCCACCGCAAGCGCCGCGAAGATGGCACCGATAATACGATCGAAGCTGGTCATCTCATCGTCGATCTCGGAGGCGTCGCCGGCGACCTGGATGAGGTAGCGGCCGTCATCGCCGAGATCGATGTTGCGCTCGACCAAACGCAGCCGCACGTCGTCCGGTCCGTGTGCATAGCCTTTGCGATAACCGCCGGAGGCGGAATCGACCGCGGAATCCTGCAGGCGCGGCAGGTTCGTGTCCCACAGCGACCGCGATGAGTGGGTTTCCGGCTTGGCCGTATCGAGGCGCGTGACTTGCCAGTACCAACCGGACAGCGGCAATTCGAACAGCGGCTCGCCGATCGATTGCGGAAACTTGTCGGTGCCTTCTTCCGGCGACGCGACGTCGGCGACAAGCGTGCGCAGATACACATCGAGCCGCCGGTCGAAGGCCCGCTCGACCGCGTTGCGATAGATCGACGACAGCGCCACGCCGGTGACGATGAGGATCACCACCGTCAGACCGGTCGCCCAAAGAAACAGGCGAAAAGCGAGCGAGTTAGCGCGCATCAGGCGGCGTCAGCAGATAACCGAGACCGCGTACCGTTTGAATGACGTCGACGCCGAGCTTCTTGCGAATACGCCCGACGAACACCTCGATCGTGTTGGAGTCGCGATCGAAATCCTGATCGTAGAGATGCTCGACCAGTTCGGTGCGCGAAACCACCCGCCCGGCATGATGCATCAGATAGGAGAGCAGACGGTATTCGTGCGAGGTCAGCTTCACCGGATTGCCGTCGACCGAAACCCGGCCAGTGCGGGTATCGAGGCGCACCGTGCCACACGTGAACTCGCTCTTGGCGTGACCGGCGGAGCGGCGCAACAGCGCGCGCACCCGCGCCAGCACCTCTTCGAGATGAAACGGCTTGGCGACATAGTCGTCAGCGCCGGCGTC
>DATJLY010000421.1:0-19818 GCA_035509095.1 Allostellaceae bacterium
GGCGGCCAAGAGCGGCATGATGCCAAGCAGCGGCGGGACCAGCACATCCATCGCGAGGTTCGGGATCGGCCGCCAGGCGAGCGCATAGTAATGCTGCAAAATCGGGTCGTGCGGCAGCCGCGCGATGATCGCCATGCGCGCGAGATGATTCGGATAATCGACGAGCGGCAGGACGCCGCTCCGCAAAACGGGCACAACCGCCACGGCAAACAGCACGATGAAGAGCGCCGCAAAGACCCGCAGTGGAAGATTGGAAAGGCCCGGTGCGTCCTTCGACTGCGCTTCGCTCCGCTCAGGATGAGGCAAAAGAGAGTTCCTCATCCTGAGCGGAGCGCCCTAGGCGCGCAGTCGAAGGACGCACGGTCAGCCGAAGGCGGCCAACGCCGCGAGCGCGCCATGCCTGTGCAAAGACGCGCGGGGGAAGAGAGGCCCGGTGCGTCCTTCGACTGCGCTTCGCTGCGCTCAGGATGAGGCAAAAGAACCTTCCTCATCCTGAGCGGAGCGCCCAAGGCGCGCAGTCGAAGGACGCACGATCAGCCGAAGGCGGCGAGCGACGCAAGCGCGGCGTCGATGTCGCGCGGCGTGTGATCGGCGCAGATCTGGAACCGGATCTCCTCGTCGCCCTTGGGCACGACCGGGAAATTGAGCCCGGTCGCAAGCACGCCTTCTCGGCGCAGATGCGCCACCAGCGCGGCCGTGCGCGCGGTGTCGCGCACCATCACCGGCACGATCGGATGGTCGCCGGCGATGCTTTCGAGCGAAAGGCGCGCGAGGCCGTCGCGGAACCGCTGCGCCATGACGCCCAGATGCCGCAGACGGTCCTGCCCCGCGGGGCTGTCGACGAGCGCGACCGCGCGCGCCGCGGCCGATGCCTCGCCGGGCGAGATCGGGTTCGAATAGACATAGAAGGGCGAGGTCTCGCGCAGGTAGGCGGTTACGGCGCGGCTCGCCGCGACATAGCCGCCATTGACGCCGAACGCTTTGCCGAGCGTCCCGATCAGGATGTCCGCCCGGGCGCCGGTTTTTTCCTCGGTGCCGCGCCCCATTGCGCCAAAGGCGCCGACGCCGTGTGAATCGTCGACCACGACCAGCACGTTCTCGGCAAAGTCCGGATCAAAGCGCCGGGCGATCGCCATGATGTCCGCCAATGGCGCATGGTCGCCCCGCATGCTGAAGACGCCGTCGGTGACGACGATCGCGCGCCGGCACGACCGCCGCGCCTCGGCGAGCCGCGCGTCAAGGTCGCCGAGATCGAGGTGGCGGTAGATCGCGCGCTCCTTCGGCCGGGCGAGGCGCACCGCGTTGATGATCGAGTTGTGATTGAGCGCGTCGCTGATCACCGCGGTCTCGGCCGTGACGAGCGGCGGCAACAGCCCCATCACCGCCGCATAGGCGGCGCTGAAGATCATCGCATCCTCGCGCCCGTGGAAGGCGGCGAGCGCCCGTTCGAGCTCGAGATGGGGCGCCCAGGTCCCGCTGATGAAGCGCACCGCGCCGGGGCCGACGCCAAAGCGGCGCACGCCCGCCTCTTCTGCCGCGACGACGTCGGCGTGGCCCGCGAGGCCCAGATAGTTGTTGGCGTTCATGCGCAGGAATGGCCGATCGCCTTCGCCCGCGATGAGATATCGGGGTCCGCACCCGTCCTTGGGCGGGACCACGCCCGCGATCACGGACTCGGCGCCTTTCAGCCGGCCATCCGTCTCAAGTGTCGCCAGATCGGCGAGCAGGATCCGTTCCATCCGGTCGTGCGGCATGATCGCGCTCCTAGCGAGCGGGCTTCAGTCTCGCGCCCAGTTTTTCCAGCATGTCCGTCGTCATCGCATCGATGCCATAGCGCGGCGCCCAGCCCCATTCGGCGCGCGCGGCGCTGTCATCGACCGACCGCGGCCACGAATCGGCGATCGCCTGGCGGCGCGGGTCGACCTCGTAATCGATGCGGAAATCCGGGATGTGGCGGCGGATCTCGGCGGCAAGACCGTCGGGCGTGAAATTCATCGCCGAGATGTTGAAGGCGTTGCGGTGGGTGAGCCGCGCCGGATCGGCTCCCATCAGCTCGAGGACCGCCCGCACCGCGTCCGGCATGTACATCATGTCGATCGCCGTATCGGGGCGCAGGAAGCACGTATAATGCCGATAGCGGATCGCCTGATAGAAGATCTCCACGGCATAGTCGGTGGTGCCGCCGCCCGGCGGCGCGGTGTGTGAGATGAGGCCCGGCAGGCGCAGGCCGCGGGCGTCGACGCCGAAGCGGCTCGCATAATAGTCGCACAGCAGCTCGCCGGAGACCTTGCTCACGCCATAGAGCGTCGTGGGGCGCTGCGCCGTGTCCTGCGGCGCCCGGTCGCGCGGCGTCGACGGGCCAAAGGCGCCGATCGAGCTGGGGAAGAACACGGCGCAGCGATATTGCCGCGCCGTCTCCAGCACGTTGTAAAGCCCGCCCATGTTGAGGGTCCATGCCGCCTGCGGCTTTTCCTCGGCGACCGCCGACAGCATCGCGGCGAGGTGATAAACGGTCTTCACGTCGTGGCGCCGCACCACCTCTTGGACCTGGTCGGGCCGGGTGCAGTCGAGATGCTCGAACGCCGCCCCGTCCGACCCCGATGCGGGAATGCGGACGTCGCTCGCGATCACGGCGCCCGCACCGAAACGCTCGCGCAAAGCCGGGACCAGCTCCGAGCCGATCTGTCCGAGCGCGCCTGTGACGAGGATCGACTCCATCACTCTCCATCCTTGGGGCGAGGGTATCGCACCTCGGCCGGCGGTCGTATAGTGCGGCGGCGAGGATAGGAGGGACCGACATGCCCATCAGCCCGAATCTGCGGGGCCTCATCGATGCCAACGCGCCGCTTTGGGCCGGCGAGGCCGAGATCGCCCGGACCTATTGGACCTCGCCCGTGCGAACCCGCGCGACCGATAAATTGTGGCTGAAGCGGCAATGCTGGAAGGAATATGTCGGCAGCGCGAAGGACCCCGGCCGTCCGACCGTCGAGCTCGCGATGTGCACTGGGTTGGCGCGCGATCTCGAGGAGCAGGTGCCGCAGCTCGACATCACCGTCGATCGCCACGATCTGCGCGACCTGTTTGAAAAGGTCTTTGCGGAATTCACCCATTACTGCCTCTTCGCCGACGTTTATGACAGCCTGTTGGCGCCGGGCGAACCCCGCATCCGCGCCAATGAGCTGGCGATCTGGCCGGAAGAGGACGCGCTCGCCAAGTACCGTCAGGGCATCCGGTCGGGCCACGGCAAGCTCGCGCGGGCGTCGGGCTTCACCGAAGGCGGCTACTGCACGCTCTATTCCGAAGGCGCGAGGCTCAAAGGACGCGCCGGCGTCGATGGCCGCATCGGCAACGCGTGCCAGAAGGTCTATGACGACGAATTCGGCCACATGATGTGGGGCGTCATCGGCACCGACATGGACGACCTGACGCAAGCCGACTGGAAAGAGCTGACCGAGGTGACGTGCGAAATCCTGCGGCTGCGCCTCTTCATGCGCAATTCCCAGTTCAGCCATCCGGTCTCGACGGAACGGATGGCGGAGATCCTCGCCGGCAAGATCGAGCCGATCGCGTTCGATTATGCAAAGGCCGAGACCTATCTCGTGTCGGGCCACGCGGCCGCCGCGCAGTGACGGCGGACGGTCGCCGGAGGGTCGCTGGCGCTATCGATAACGCGGCATGATCCGGGTCGTCAGGGACGGGTTCTGGGCGTGCGCGCTGGCGCTTGCGGGCCTCGAACTGTGGCTCCAATGCTTCCGCATCAGGGCGTGGGAACAGGCGGGATATCGCATCCTGCTTTTGGGCATTATCGCGGTCGGGCTGGCGCTACTGCCCTGGCCGACCACGACGCCGCCGTCGCCGGAGCCGCGGCGGCTCAAATGGCTCGCGATCATCGGCTCCGCGGTGCTCCTTTGGGACGCCGCCGCGGGCGTCATCGCGATCAAGCACACGATCGAGACCCACGACATCCGGATGGATCAGGGGCAAAGCACGCTCAAGGCCGCGCAAGGCCTGTGGCACGGCGAGAATCCTTATGGCGAGGGCGCGCTGCTCGATCCGTTCGGCTACATGTCACGCCTCTCGCTCAGGATCGCGGCGGGGGTCGGCCCGCGCGATGTCGGGCCGGAGGTCGAGCCGATGCTGTGGCGCTATTGGGGGACGCACGAGCCCGAGCTGCGCGCCCGGCTGCTGCCGATGCCGCCGCCGGGCGCCGGCGCCGCGGCACGGCGCGAGGTGTCGATCCTCGGCTATAAATACGGGCCGGTGCCGCTGCTGGCGACGGCCGCTATGGCACCGGCGCTCGGGCCTCTTGCGGTCACCGCGACCAACGTGATCCTGACTTTCGCGCTTTATGCGCTGATCTGGCTCATCCTGCGCGACAGCGCGCTCCCGCTCGAGTTCCGGTGGCTGGCCTTCATTGCCGTGCTCGCGGACCATTTTCCGGTCTGGTACTATATGCACTTCTCCGATTCGGATGTGTGGCCGCTGGTCTTTTGCGCGCTTGCCGTGCTGGCGCTCCTGCGCGGCTGGCAATGGACGCTGGGCGTCGCGCTTGGCCTTGCGCTCGCCTGCAAGCTGTTCCCGTCGGCGCTCTATCTGCCGCTTGTTCTGATGGCGCGGTCGTGGCGGGCCGGCCTCGCCTGCGCGGCGGTGGCGCTCGTGCTTTTCGTCCCGTTCGCGGTTTGGGACCCCGAGGGATTCGCCGGAAATTTCTTTCTCTGGGCGTGGTTCATGCTGCCGGACGTGACGTCGTGGGTGAGCCGCGTGCCGCCGGGCCTTGGGTGGGCGGTTCGGCTGGCCCTCGCCGCGATCGTGATCGCGCTTTACTGGCGGCTGCTGCGGGGGCGCGACGAGCCGCCGTTCCGCGCCATCGCGCTCGTCAATGTGGCGGTGGTCGCGGCCGGGACGGTGATCCACAACAACTACGTGCCGTGGTTCTCGATCTGGGCGGCGCTCGCGGTCGCCGCGTCGTTCGCGCCGAGTGCGGCCCGTGCGTGGGTCGTCGCCAATTCGGGCTATGGCGAGCGCCGGCCCGGCACTTATACTGCGGCGCCGTGAACGCGATCACCCGCTATATCGTCTATCAGACGCTGATGCTGTCGCTGCTCGTGACCGTGGCGTTCGGGGTTGCCGTCTGGCTCGTCCAATCGCTGCGGCTCGTCGATCTCATCGTCAATCGCGGGTTGGCGGTCGGCGTGTTCCTGTCGCTCGCCATGCTGATCCTGCCGCGGCTGGTCGAGGTGGTGCTGCCGATCGCGGTCTTCGTCGCCGTGCTGTTCGTCTACAACAAGCTCACGATCGAGAGCGAGATCGTGGTGATGCGCGCGGCCGGGGTGAGCCAACGGGGCCTCGCGTGGCCCGCGATCGTGACGGGGCTCGTCGGCGTCGTGCTTCTCTACGCGCTGTCGCTCGAGATCGTGCCGGCGGCCAACCGCACCTTCAAGGACCTGCAGTTCCAGATCCGCAACAAATTCGCGAGCGTGCTGATCCAGGACGGCGTGTTCAACACGCTGTCGGACCGGCTCATGGTCTATGACATGGGGCGCAACGACGCCGGCGACCTCGTCGGTCTCGTGATCTACGACCTGCGCGATCCGGACAAGCCCGTGACCGTGTTCGCCGAGCGCGGCGCCCTTGCCGACACGCCCGAAGGTCCGCGCCTCCTGCTGGTCAACGGCACGCGGCAGCAGCGCGACAACAGCAACGGCCATCTCACGGTGCTGAGCTTCGAGCGCTATACGCTCGACCTCGCGGACCTGAGCGATGCCGCCGGCGGCCGCGATCGCCAGCCCGATGAGCGCCATACCAGCGAATTGCTGTTCCCGGGCGACCGGCACGACCGCTCGTTCACGGTCGAGCTGAACATGCGGCTCGAAAGTCCGCTGGTCGCGCTCGGGATGGCGCTGCTTCCCGTGTTGTGCCTGTTGCCCGGCGAGTTCAACCGGCGCGGCCAGGGGCGGCGCGTGCTGCTCGCGACGGTGCTCGCCTTCGTGCTGCAGGTCAACGATATCGGCCTTAAGAACCTGTCCGGGCGCTCGGACATCGCGATCCCGCTTCTCTATCTCAACGCGCTGCTGCCGCTCATGGCGGCCCTGGTGATGCAGGCCCGCGAGCGCAGCCGCGAGGCGTTGCTTGCGCCGCCGCTCGCGGCGCAGGCCTAGCCGCCATGTCGCCGGGCAAGACGCTCTTCTATTACATCGCGCGCCAGTTTCTCGGATGGTGCGGCGCCGTGTTCATCGCGATGCTCAGCATCGTGTTCCTGCTCGATTACGTGGAGCTGATCCGCCGATCGGGCGCGCGGCCCGACGCGACGCTTCTCGTGCTGTTCGAGATGGCGCTTTTGAAACAGCCCTACATGGCCGAGCAGATCATGCCGTTCGTGATGCTGTTCGGGACCATGCTCGCGTTCTGGCGCCTCACGCGCAGCAACGAGCTGGTGGTGGCGCGCGCGGCCGGCGTTTCGGTCTGGCAGTTCCTCGCCCCGCCGCTTTCGGCCGGGCTCTTGATCGGCGTGCTGGTGGTTGGCGTCTTCAATCCGGTCGCCGCGGTGATGCAGGCGAGCTACGAACGGCTCGAAGACCGCATCCTGCGGAGCAACGACGACCAGCTCACTTTGTCGCGCACCGGCCTGTGGCTGCGGCAAAGCGACGAGCTGGGCAACCACTCGATCGTCCATGCCGACCGCTACATCACTGAAACCCGGGCTCTCGAAGGCGTGACGATGCTGGTCCTCGCCGACGAGAGCAAGCTGTCGAAGCGGATCGACGCGCGCGAGGCAAAGCTCGGCGACGGCGACTGGCAAATGATCGACGGGTCGATCTGGCGCCCGTCGAAGCCGGAAGAGCTGTTCCAGCATGTCGACGTGCCGACCAACCTCACGCCGCACAAGATCGAGGACAGCTTCGCCGCGCCCGAGACCATGTCGTTCTGGGAGCTGCCGGGCTTCATCAAGCTCCTCGAGAATTCGGGATTCTCGGCGCTCCGGCACCGGCTCTATTTCGATTCGCTTTTGGCGCGGCCGCTGTTGTTCGCGGCAATGGTGCTCGTCGCGGCGAGCTTCAGCCTCCGGATGCAGCGCCGCGGCGGCACCGCGGTGATGATCACGGCCGGCGTCGCCGCCGGCTTCTCCCTCTATTTCCTCTCCGACCTGATGTTCGCGCTGGGACTATCGGCGACGATCCCGCTGCAGCTCGCGGCCTGGACGCCTGCCGGCGTGAGTTGTCTCCTGGGCGTGAGCCTTCTCTTGCATCTGGAGGATGGCTGAGCGCTATGCCGAGCGCCGCACGCGTCCTAGCGCTTACGGCAGCCGCGCTGTTCGCTTGCGTGGCGAGCGGCCGCACCGCCGAGGAAAAACCGCGCCAGCTCAACAACACGCCGGTCCTCGTGGGCGCCGACGAGCTGCAATACGATCAGGATCTCGGCCTCACGGTCGCCAAGGGGCATGTCGAGCTCGATCAAGGGGACCAGATCCTGCTCGCCGACGCCGTCACGTATAATCAGCGCACCGACGTCGTCACCGCGACCGGCCATGTCGCCTTGCTGCAGCCGTCGGGCGACATCACCTTCGCCGACTATGCCGAGCTGCGCGACCAGCTGCGCGACGGCTTCATCAAGGACATCCGGATCCTGCTGTCGGACCAGTCGCGCCTTGCCGGCAACACGGCCCGCCGCGTCAACGGCATCCGCACCGAGATCAAGCGCGCGGTCTATTCGCCGTGCGAGCTTTGCGCGCAGGATCCGACGAAGCCGCCCGTGTGGCAGATCAAGGCCGAGGAGGTCGTCCACGACAAGGATCTCGAGATCGTCGAATACCACGACGCGGTGATGGAGATCGACGGCATCCCGGTGATGTACTCGCCGTACTTCTCGCACCCCGATCCCTCGGTGAAGCGGGCGAGCGGCTTCCTGCCGCCGACCTTCGGCTATGGCAACACGCTCGGCGCTCACGTCACGATCCCTTATTACTGGGCGATCGCGCCGGACAAGGACGCGACCTTCCGCCCGATGCTGACGTCCGGCGCGGGTGTCGTGCTCGGCGGCGAATATCGGCAGCGCTTCGCGAACGGCCTGATGGTGAATGACGGCAGCATCGAGGCGGGCGGTGGCCGCGAATCGATATCGGCGAGCGGCTTTGGGCCGCCGACCGGCGATGTGCGCGGCGACATCATGGGTACCGGCGAGTGGGACCTCAACGACGACTGGCGCGCGGGCTATGACGCGCAGCGCGAGTCCGATCAGACCTACATGCTGCGCTATCATTTCGAGACGCCGGCCAATTACCTGACGAGCCGCCTGTGGGCCGAGAATTTCGGCCCCAACAGCTACTTCAACATAAGCTCCTACGGGTTCCAGAGCCTCAATCCGCTTTATGGCGATTCGACGCAGCCGGTTGTCCTGCCGGTTGCGGACTGGACCACGACGAGCGCGCCCGACTCGCTCGGCGGACGATGGACGTTCGAGGCCAACGGGCTCGACCTCCTGCACCGGACCGGACCCGAAGAGCGCCGCGTGTCGGGCGGCGCCGGATGGCAGGTGCCGTTCAACGGCCTGATTGGCGACCGCTTCACCTTCTCCGTCCATATGAGGGCCGACGGGTACTCGGCCGACCACGTGCCGCTGACGCCGAACCTCGTCACCGTGTCGAACCAGTATGGCGCGACGGTCTCGCTGCCCAGCAACGAGGGCACGGTCGCCACCACGGCATACCGCGCCTTCCCCCAGGCCGAGCTCAAATGGAACTATCCGCTGGTGCGGATCGCTGGCGGAAGCAGCGTGGTGGTCGAGCCGATTGTCGCCGCGATCGTCGGCCCCAACGGCGAGAATCCGGCGCGCATCCCCAACGAGGACAGCCAAGGGTTCGAGTTCGACGAGATGAGCCTGTTCGTGCCGAACCGGCTGCCCGGCTACGACCGGGTCGATAGCGGCCAGCGTGTCGATTACGGCATGCATGGCGAAATACGCACCACCGATTATGGCGATTTCGAATCGCTGATCGGCGAGAGCTACCGGCTGCAGCAGAACGACGTCGTGTTCGAGCCCGGCTCGGGGCTGAACGACCGCCTGTCCGACATCGTGGGTCGCGTCGCGGCCATCCCGAACCGCTTCGTCGACTTCGTCTACCGCTTCCGCGTCTCCAAGAGCGACTTTGCCGCCGAGCGCCAGGAGGCGAGCATCGAAGCCGGGCCCGACAGCATAAAAGGGTCCTTGAGCTTCATCTCGATCCAGCCGGTTCAGGGGCTGACATCCGAGACCTCCGAGCCTGCCGGCAATCAGATCGCCGCGACCTTGAAGGCGCAGCTTACCCAGTACTGGTCCGTCGCCTTGAACGACACCAAGGCCATCGGCAATGGCGGCGCCACCATCAATTCGGGCGTCGCCGTAACCTACCGTGACGATTGCCTCGCGGTCGTCGGATCAATCGTCCAATCCGGCATCCAGGTCGGCGATGTGCGACCCGGCGTTTCCGTCCTCCTCACGGTGATCTTCAAGAATCTGGGCGAGGTCGGCGAACGCGTCTTGTCCGAGAGCGGCACATGACCCGGCGCCGGGCCCGGTGCTATACTGACGGTGCCGCAGCGCTTTAGTTTCGTGTAACCGCGGGCTTTGTTTTGCCGATGATGAAGATTGTTGCTTTCATCCTGCTCCTGGTCAGCGCGGGCGTCGCCCTGGCACAGGAAGAGAATCGCATCGCCGCGGTCGTCAACGACGATGCCATCACCGAGGCCGACGTGGCCGCGCGCATCAAGCTCGTCGAAGTCGCGTCGAACCTGCAGGACACGCCGGACAACGAGAAGCGCCTCGCGCCCGAGATCCTGCGCACGCTGATCGACGAGAAGCTTCAGCTTCAGGATGCCAAGAAGATCGGCATCACCGTCACCCCCGACGAGGTCGAGAAGGCGCTCGGCGAAATCGAGCAGCGCAACAACATGAAAAAGGGCGGGCTCGACGCCTATCTCGAGCAGCACGGCATCCGGAAAAGCTCGCTCGTCGACCAGATCACCGCTTCGCTGACCTTTTCCAAGATCGTGCGGGCCCGCGTGTCGCAGGACGTGCAGGTTTCCGACGACGAGGTCGACGACGCGATGAAGCGGCTCGAGGCCGATGTCGGCAAGCCGCAGAACCGGGTCGGCGAGATCTTCCTCGCGGTCGACAATCCGAGCCAGGAAGACGACGTGCGCAATCAGGCCAACCACCTGATCGACGACATCCGTGGCGGCGCGCAGTTCACCGCCATCGCTCAGCAATTCTCGCAATCGCCCAGCGCGGCCGTGGGCGGCGACATCGGCTGGGTCACCGCAAGCGAGCTCAGCCCCAAGCTCGCCGAAGCCGTCAACGCGATGAGCCCGGGACAGCTCTCTTATCCCATCCGCACCCCGGCGGGCTTCTACATTCTCTATCTCTTCGATCGCAAGACGCTTGGCGGCGAAACTCCGGACGATATCCTTCTTTCGCTCGACGAGGTGATCTTCGCAATCCCCGAGGGCGCCAGCGACGATGAGCGGGCCAAGGCCGAAGCCCAGGCGCAGCAGGTCTCGCAGACCGCGAAAAGCTGTGGCGAGATGGCCAAGATCGGCGTCGACCGCGCGCCGCAGCTCTCGCGCCAGATCCCCGAGATGCGCGGCTCGGACCTCCCTTCCGACATCCGGTCGCAGGTCCTGGCCCTCAAGATCGCAGAGCCGAGCAAGCCGCTGCCGCTCGCCGGTGGCGTCGGCGTCGTGATGGTGTGTCAGCGCAAGGATACGCAGACGCTGCCGACGCGCGAGCAGATGTCGGACAATATCGCGCGCGAGCGGCTCGATGCGCTGGCGCGGCGCTATATGCGCGACCTGCGCCGCGGCGCCTACGTGGATATCCGGGGATGAGCCTGCCCCTCGCTCTGACGGCGGGGGAGCCGGCGGGCATCGGCGGCGAGATCACGCTGAAAGCATGGCTCGCATGGCGACAGGCGCCGCCGGCGCCGTTCTTCACGATCGACGATCCGAAGCGGCTTGCGCGGCTTGCCGCTGCGCTCGGCCTTGCCGTCCCCGTCGAAGCGATTGCCGCGCCTGACGAGGCGCCCGCCCTTTTCGCTCGCGCGCTGCCGGTGCTGCCGCTCGATTTCCCGGCGCCGGTCACGCCGGGGCGGCTTGATCCCGCGAACGCCCCCGCCGTCATCGCCGCCATCGAAGCCGCCGTGCGGTTCGTGCGGGAAGGCCGCGCGGCGGCGCTCGTCACCAATCCGATCCAGAAGGAAACGCTTTACGCGGCGGGCTTTTCGCATCCCGGCCATACCGAGTTCCTGGGCGAGCTTGCGGGCGGCATGCGGCCGGTGATGATGCTGGTGGCGCCCGGGCTGCGCGTCGTGCCGGTCACGGTGCATCTGGCGCTCAAGGCCGCGCTCGCGGCGCTCGATGGCGCCGAGATCGAGGCGGTGGGCCGGATCGCCGCCGCCGCGCTCGCGTCCGATTTCGACATAGCAAGACCGCGGCTCGCGGTCGCGGGCCTCAACCCGCATGCCGGCGAAGGCGGCGCGATGGGACGCGAGGATATCGACATCATCGCCCCTGCGATCGCGCGGTTGCGCGCGGCCGGCATCGACGCTTTCGGACCGCTCGCGCCCGACACGATGTTCCACGCGGAGGCGCGGCGGCGCTATGACGCCGCGCTCTGCATGTATCATGACCAGGCGCTCATCCCGCTGAAGACGATCGATTTCGATGGCGGCGTCAATGTCACGCTGGGTCTGCCCTTCATCCGCACCTCGCCCGATCACGGGACCGCCCTCGACATCGCGGGGCGCGGGATCGCGCGGGCGGAGAGCCTCGTTGCCGCGCTTGATCTTGCGGCGCGGATGAGCCTGAGGCGGGCCGGCGGCCCGGCGCCGACCCATCGCTGAGCCCGCTCTGCCGCCGCTCCGGGACGTGATCCGGCGGCATGGTCTCGGCGCGCGCAAGTCGCTTGGCCAGAACTTCCTGCTCGATCTCAATCTGACGCGCCGCATCGCGCGTGCCGCCGCGCCGCTCGATGATGCCGACGTCATCGAGGTGGGGCCGGGGCCCGGCGGCCTCACCCGCGCGCTGCTCATCGAAGGGGCGCGCCGGGTCATCGCGGTCGAGCGCGACGAACGTTGCATCGCCGCGCTGCAGGAGCTTGCGGCGGCGTTTCCGGGACGGCTCGAGATCGTGTCCGGCGATGCGCTCGCGATCGATGTCGCGGCGCTTGCTCGGCCGCCGCGCGCGATCGTCGCGAACCTGCCCTACAACATTGCGACGCCGCTTCTCATCGCGTGGCTGCGCCGGATCGGCCAATACCGGCGGCTCACATTGATGTTCCAGAAAGAGGTGGCGCTGCGGCTGACGGCGGCGGCCGGGACCGGCGATTACGGGCGCCTTTCCGTGCTGACGCAGTTCTTGTGCGAGGTGACGCCCGCCTTCGACGTGGCGCCGACCGCCTTCGTGCCGCCGCCGAAGGTGACGTCGCGCGTGGTCAATTTCGTGCCGCTTGCGGCGCCGCGCGGGGCGTGCCGGATCGAGGATTTGGAACGCGTCACGGCTGCCGCCTTCGGTCAGCGCCGCAAGATGCTGCGTCAGAGTCTCAAGGCGCTGGGCGATGCCGACGCGCTTCTGACGGAGACCGGGATCGATCCGACCGCCCGCGCCGAGACCCTGTCGGTCGAGGCGTTCGCGGCGCTCGCCACGGCTATGGGCCGCCGCGCAGGCGGTTGACGAACTCGGCGAGGCCGACCTGCCGGTCGCGCCGGGCACGCTCCGCCATGATGATCGAGCGGGCCTGCCGCACGCTCGCCTCGAGATCGCTGTTGAGGATCACGTAATCGTACTCGGGCCAGTGACTCATCTCGTCCGCGGCCTTAGACATCCGCGCGGCGACGACCGCGGCGCTGTCCTGCGCGCGCCGCTCGAGCCGATCGCGCAGCGCCGCGCGGCTCGGCGGCAGGATGAAGACGGAGACGAGGTCGTCGCGCATCTTCGCCTTCAGTTGCTGCGAGCCTTGCCAGTCGACGTCCGAGATGATGTCGTGCCCGGCATCGAGCGCCGCCATCACCGGCGCGCGCGGCGTGCCATAGCAATGGCCGAACACCACCGCATGCTCCAACAGCTCGGCCTTGGCGACCATCTCGTCGAACCGCGTCTGCGTGATGAAGTGATAGTGCGTGCCGTCGATTTCGCCCTCGCGCGGCGGCCGCGTGGTCACCGAGACCGAGAGCGTGATCTCGGGATCGGCGTCGACGAGCGCCCGGGTGATGGTCGTCTTCCCCGCGCCCGAGGGCGAGCTCATCACAAGGAGAAGGCCGCGGCGCCGGATCTCGGTCATGGCCCGTTATTCTACTCTCTCGCCGCGCAAAAGCGGGAGCGCCTACTCGATATTCTGTACTTGTTCGCGGAGCTGCTCGATCGCGGCCTTGAGGGCAAGGCCGATTCGGGTCAGGCCGATATCGGCGGATTTCGAGCAGAGCGTGTTGGCTTCGCGGTTGAATTCCTGGCACAGGAAATCGAATCGCCGGCCGATCGCGTCGCCTTCGGCAAGGAGCGCCCGCGCCGCGCCGACATGGGCCGAAAGCCGATCGAGCTCTTCGCGGACATCGGCCTTGGCGGCGATCAGCGCCGCCTCTTGCGCCAGGCGCTCCTCGCTGAGCGCCGGCGATGCCTGCAGCAGATCGGCGATCTGCGCCTTCATGCGGGCGCGCAGCGCCTCGGGCTGAGCCGCGGCGCTCGCTTCCGCTTCGGCGACGAGGTCCGTGATCTCCTTAAGACGCGCCGCCAGCACGGGCTCGAGCCGCGCGCCCTCCGCCAGCCGCACGGCCGCAAGACGCCCCAGCGCTTCCTCCCACCCGGCGAGCAGCGCCGCCTGGCGCTGCTCGCGCTGCGATTCGTCCTCGGGTCCCTCGTCGGTCTCGATCACGCCCTTGATCGCGAGGAGGCCATCGAGGCTCGGCGGCACGGTCTCGACATCGCCGGCGATCTCGCGCGCGATCGACAGCACCGCGGCAAGCGCATCGCGGTTGATGCGGATGCCGGTCCCGCGAGTCGCGCGCGCGACGGTGAGCGCGGCCGAGACGGCCCCTCGCTTCAGACGCTGCGCCAGGCTCGCCCGCAGCGGCGGTTCCAGCGCATCGAGTCCCGGCGGCAGGCGAAAGCGCATGTCGAGCGCGCGGCCATTGACGCTCTTGATCTCCCACACCCAGGTAAGGCCGTCGGTCTGCCCTTCGGCGCGCGCGAAGCCCGTCATGCTCTGGATTGTCATGGCCGCCTTATAGCCTTGGCGCGGCCGCAGTTCTATTCGGGGCCCGGACCGCCCTGGTGGTGGCGCAGCAGCGCGACATTGTGGTTCTGCTCGTCGAGCGTGCGGGCGAAATTGTGGCCGCCGCTGCCGTCCGCGACGAAGTAAAGCTCGCCGCGCCGGTCCGGATCGAGCGCGGCGTGGATCGAAGCGAGTCCGGGATTGTCGATCGGCCCTGGCGGCAGGCCGTCCGCAAGGTACGTGTTGTAAGGCGACGCGACGGCGAGATCCTCGTGATCGAGCGGATGGGCGAGCGGCGCCCGGCCGGCATTGGTCAGCGCATAGACCACGGTCGGGTCGGCCTGAAGCTTCATGCCGATGCGCAGCCGGTCGACATAGACCCCGGCGACACGCGGCCGCTCGTCCGGGACCGCGGTCTCCTTTTCGATGATCGAGGCAAGGATCAGCGCCTGACGCGGGTCGGTGAACGGCAGATCGGGCGCGCGCGCCTGCCAGGCCTTTTGCAAGGCCCGGTCCATGGCGTGCTGCATCCGCGTGACGAGCGCTTCGCGGGTCGTGCCCAGCACGTAGAAATAGGTGTCGGGCAGCAGGCTCCCTTCGGGCGGCGGCTCGGCAAGCGTGCCTTCGAGGGCGGGCGCGTCGGCAAGCGCGGCGGCCACTTCGGCGCTCGTCAGGCCTTCGGCCACGGTGAACCGGTGCTGCACCACTTTGCCGCTTGCCAGGAGCGAGGCGACGGAAGCCGGCGAGATCGCGGCGGGGAAATCATATTCGCCGGCCTGGAGCGTGTGCGCGGTCCGGGTGAGTTCGGCCCCCGCCACGAAGACCCAGGGATGCGCGATGATGCCGGCATCGCCCAGCGTCTCGGCGATCGCGACGATCCTCGCGTTCTTCGGCAGCACCGCGACCCGGGGCGCCGGAAGCGGGCCGGGGCCCACATAGTCCTGCCAGGCCCATGTCGCCGCGCCGCCAAGCGCCGCGACCAGTACGATGAAGGCGCCGACGAACCACCGCATGCTAAAGAATGCCCCGGCGCGGGCCAGCGATCCGCATCGCTCTTCACCCTTTCGTTCGAGAGCCTTGTTCCATTTCCGCCCATCGCTGGCAAGCGGCAAACGGGTGGCAAGCGCCCGACATTCGATGCTTCCGCGGGCCGCGGGAAACCGCTAGAGCATGGCCGCAAAAGCCCAAATGAGGAGCCGCCGCCCGTGAAAAGAAGTACCTCCCGCATCCTTACGAGCCATGTCGGCAGCCTCATTCGGCCGACCAGGCTGCTCGATTTTCTGCGCGCCCGGCAGCAAGGCAGCGCGGATTATCAGCGCTGCCTCGCCGACTCGGTTGCCGAGGTGGTGCGCCAGCAGGCGGAAGTGGGAATCGACGTGGTGAGCGATGGGGAGTTCGGCAAGTCGATAAGCTGGTCGCAATACGCGCTGGAACGGCTTTCGGGCTTCGAGCGGCGCCCCATCGCCGGGCCCGATCCGTTCGCGCGCGGCGCCGATCGCGACCGGTTCCCCGAATTCTATGCCGAGCTCGATGCCCGCGACGGCCGCGCGACCGCGTCCGATTCGGTCTGCGTCGGGCCGATCACCTATACCGGCCAGGCCGAGCTGAAGCGGGACATCGACAATTTCAAGGCGGCGCTCGCCAAGGTGAAGGTCGAGGAGGCCTTCCTCCCGGTAGCGGCGCCGGCAAGCGTCATCCCGGACCGCAAGAATGAATATTACAAGACCGAGGAGGACCTGCTCGACGCCATCGCCGCGGCGATGCGCACTGAATACCGGATGATCGTCGATGCCGGGCTTGTCCTTCAGCTCGACGACGCGCGCGCGGCGGTGACCTATGACCGGATGGTGCCGCCGGCGAGCTTCGCCGATTATCACGCCTGGGTGCGGCGCCATGTCGAGGCGATGAACCGCGCGCTCGAGGGCATCCCCGAGGACCGCGTGCGCTATCACGTGTGCTGGGGAAGCTGGCCCGGCCCGCATGTGAGCGACGTGCCGTTGAAGGACATCGTCGACCTGGTCCTGCAGGTGCGCGCGGGCGCCTATGTGATCGAAGGTGCCAACCCGCGCCACGAGCACGAATGGGCGGTGTGGGAAAGCGTGAAGCTGCCGCCGGGCAAGGTGCTGATCCCCGGCGTCATCAGCCATGCCACGAACATCGTCGAGCACCCCGAGTTGGTGGCGCAGCGGATCGTGCGCCTCGCGCACCTCGTGGGTCGCGAGAACGTGATCGCCGGCACCGATTGCGGCTTCGCCCAAGGGCCGTTTCACCGGCGCGTCCACCCCACCGTGATGTGGGCAAAGCTCGAGGCGCTGGCCCAAGGCGCCCGCCTCGCAAGCAAGACATTGTGGGGATAGGATGAGGCGCGCCGCGTCATCGGCGATCGCGCTGCTGCTGCTCGCCGCGGTTTCGGCCCACGCCGATCCGCTGAAAATCCGCATCGGCTATCAGGCATCGCCGGATCGGTTCGCGCCGTTCCTCGAGCACCGCCAGGATGTCGTGCCCCATCTCGGCAAGTCCTATGAGATCGAGGTGATGCCGTTTCAGGCCTCGTCGATCGAGATCACGGCGCTTGCGACGGGCGACGTCGATTTCGCGCTGCTGGGCTATTCCTCGTTCGGCATCGCCGTCGACGCCGCCAAGATGGAAGATTTGCGCCTCGTGTTCGACAGCTTCCGCGACGGCGTCGACGGATATTATTCCTTCAAGCTCGCGGTGCTGAAGGACGGCCCGATCCGCACCATCGACGACCTGAAAGGAAAAATCCTCGCCACCAACGGCGCCGGCAGCGTGGTCGACATCGCCATGCGGTACGTGCTGAAGAAGCATGGCCTCGAGGACAAGCGGGATTATCAAACCGTCGAGGTCTCGCTGCCGAACATGTTCCCGATGCTGGCCGCCAAGAAGGTCGATCTCGTCTCGCTCAATACCAATTACATGCACGATCCGAGGGTCGCGCCCGAGGTTCGCACGCTCTTCGAGGAAAAGGACGCGTTCGGCGTGACCGAGTTCGCGTTCTATTGCGCGCGCCAGGAATTTCTCGAGCGCAACCGCGCGGCGCTCGCCGATTTCTTCGAGGACCTGGTGCGCGCGTCGCGCTGGATGCTCGCGCCCCGGAACCGGGCCGAGGTGATCCCGATGGTGGCCAAGCTGACCCATCAATCGCCCGACATCCTCGCGAGCTATTACCTGCTGCCCGGCGAGGATGATTACCGCGATCCCGATCTGCGGCCCGACATTCCGGCGCTCCAGAAGAACCTCGACGCGATGCAGGAGCTGGGATTCATCAAATCCAAGATCGATGCGGCGAAATACGCCGATCTTTCCTACCTCGACGCGGCAGTCGGGCGCGTCGATCACGGGAAATGATTTTGCGGGTTGCCGCGGCTATAATCATGCGGCTGAGCGTTTTCAGGAGACGGCGATGAAGATCGTGCAGGGCGAAGAGCTGCAATGGCAACGCGGGCTCGAGCATCGCGGCGGCATTTTCCACAACCGCCTCTTGATGGAGGGCGAGCCGGGCACGGTCGACAATTTCCAGCTCTCGATGGGGCGCATGGGCGGGGCCTTCTTCTCGCCGCGCCACCGGCACAATTTCGAGCAGATCCGGTTTCAGCTCGACGGCGAGCTTGATTTCGCGCGCGATGGCCGGATGAAGACGGGGATGGTCGGATATTTCCCGGAAGGCATGTTCTACGGCCCGCAATCGCAGGACCCCGAGGGCACGCCCATCACCATCGTGCTGCAAATGGGCGGCGCCAGCGGCAGCGGCTATCTCTCCCGCGCCGAGGTGAAGGCCGGGATGGACGCGCTCCAGCCCGAAGGGGAGTTCAAGGACGGCGTGTTCCGCCGCCACAAGGACGTTCCGGGCAAGCGCAATGTCGACGGCTATCAGGCGATCTGGGAGCATGTGAACAAGCGGCCGCTTGCCTATCCGAAGCCGCGCTATTCGCGTCCCTTCATGATGGATCCCACCCATTACGAGTGGCTCGCGTCCGCTGACGAGCTTGGCGTTGCCGAAAAGCTGATGGGCGTCTTCACCGAGCGGCGCAGCACCGCGCGGTTCTTGCGGCTTGATCCGGGCGCCACGCATCGCGCGAGCGGCCGCAGCCTCTATTTCGTGATCGAGGGCGCCGGCACGGTCGAAGGCGAACCGCTGCAAAATCTCACCACGGTCTATTTGCGGCGCGGCGAGCAGGCGACCTTCACCGCGCGCGAGGAGACCCGGATGCTGCATCTGGGCATGCCCGATCTGACCGGCGTCGCGTCGCAAGGCGCGGGCGTGACCGCCGCCGCGGCCGAATAGGGCTTTCCCTATCATGGTCGACACGCCGGTGCTGATCGTCGGCGCGGGCCCGGTGGGGCTCGCGCTCGCGATCGATCTTGGCCGACGCGGCGTCGAGTGCGTCGTCGTCGAGCAGAGCAACGGCACCATCTATCACCCGCGCGCCACCGCCATCAATGCGCGGTCGATGGAGTTCATGCGCCGATGGGGCGTCGCCGACGCGGTGCGCAAGGCGGCTGCGCCCGAGGGGTTTCCACATACCGCGCTCTATGTCACCTCGCTTGCGGGATACGAGATCGCCCGCATCGAGCGGCCGCATCATGGCGGCAGCGCGCCGACCGCGACGAGCCCGGAACGGGCGCAGCGCTGCAATCAGCTTTGGCTCGATCCGATCCTGCTCGATCTGGCGCGGAGCTATCACTCCATCACCATCCGGTATCGTTGCCGCTTCGACTCCCTGATCGAGGCGGGAGACAAGGTCGTCGCGACGGTGCGCGATCTCGATACCGACCAATCCCGCACCATAACCGCCCAGTACCTGATCGATTGCAGCGGCGTGCACAGCCCGATCCGCGCGGCCTTCGGCATCGGCATGTCGGGCGCGCCGGGGATCGAATACAATCTCAGCATCTTCGTCCGCGCGCCCGACCTGTGGACCCATCACGACAAGGGCAAGGCGGCCCTCATCTTCTTCATCGATCCGCAGGGCCTCTGGCGCAACATGGTCCTGCTCGACGGCCACGAGCTTTATCGCTTCGGCATCGGCGGCAAGGAATTCTATGACGCGATGGACCGCGCCGACATCGAAGCGAAATTCGAAGGCGCGGTCGGCGCGGCCGTTCCGCACGAGTTCCTGTCGGTGCATCGCTGGACGACGCGCGACGTCGTGTGCGACAGCTTTGGCACGGACCGCGTTCTGCTCGCGGGCGATGCCGCGCATCTCAACAATCCATCGGGCGGCTTCGGGCTCAACACGGGACTGGGCGACGCGGTCGATCTCGGCTGGAAGCTCGAAGCGGTGCTTTCCGGCTGGGCCGGCCCCGACCTCCTCGCGAGCTACGCCATGGAGCGCCGGCCGGTCGCCCAACGCAACGTGGCCCAGGCCGCGCGCAACCGCGGCAACGACCGTCAGCGCTGGTCCCATCCCGAGATCGAGGACGACACCGCGGCAGGGCGGCGCGCGCGGAAGAAGATGGGCGACGAGATCGTCGCGAGCCAGACACGGCAGTTCATCACCGACGGCACCGCGCTCGGATATCGCTATGAAGGCTCGCCGCTTATCTGGGGCGACGGCACGC
>DATJLY010000422.1:0-4164 GCA_035509095.1 Allostellaceae bacterium
AGGCAGTGTCTGGTAGGGCGCGCCGGGTTCGACCGCGCGCACGATGTCCATGCGCGAGATGATCGTGCCGAAGTCGTTCGATGCCCAACGCACGAACGCGAACACATTGCCGGGCGCGAAGGAGAGGACGCGTCGCCTGCGGTCGAGGATCGTCTCACCGCAGTCGCGGCCGAAACGGATCCAGTGTTCGATGCGGCCCTCAAGCCACGTCAGCTCGACACGGGTGAGCAATGGCGCGGCGTCCGGTCTTGGTGCGCGCGCAAGGTCGGGTTCAAATCTCATGACTTGCCTCCATCGATGTCGGGGAATTCGCGCGCGAGGAGTGCGCGCAGCATGTCGGCGACGGTTTCGCCGCGCTGGAAGGCCGCGATCTTGATGCGGCCACGAAGCGCGGGCCTGATGTCCACGGTCAGACGGGCGGTGTAGAGATCGCTCGCTGGTGGGGCGCCGACGCCGTGATCCGGTGTTCTGATCCAGGCTTCCGCGTCGCGCGGCCGGGACGCAAAGCTGCCGTTCTGGCGGCGCGCGGTCATGGCGCGAGCCTTTCGGTTTCGGCGGCAAACGCGGCGATCTCGCGCGCGGCGGCGCCGTTGCTCTTGTGCTCGAACACGAGCTGGCCGGTGCGTGCGGCGTCAGCGAAGATCACGCGCTGGCTTATGCGGGCAGTGAGAGCTGGCGGATCGTGATCTGTGAGGCTCTGCGCCGTGTCACGCGCGATGATCGTGCGGGCGGGGCAGCGGTTGAGCGCGAAGCGCGCGACGAGCGCGGGGCGAAAGACGCGCGCTTCGGCGATCAGCGCCAGCATCTCGGCCGAGGCCCAGCCATCGAAAGGCGACGGCTGGGCCGGCACGAGGACGGTGTCCGCGGCGAGCAGCGCCGAGCGCAGCAAGGCCGCGATGCGCGGCGGCCCGTCGATGACAACGTGGTCGGCATCGCGGGCGAGCTCGGGTGCTTCCCGGTGGAGCGTATCGCGAGCGAGGCCGATGACGCCGAATAAGCGCTCGAAGCGGCGTCGCGCGCGCTGCTCGGACCAGTCGAGCGCCGACCCTTGGGGATCGGCGTCGATCACGGTCACACGCTTTCCCTGACGGGCCCAGTGACCGGCGAGATGCAGGGCGAGCGTGGTCTTACCGACGCCGCCCTTCTGATTGAGGAGCGCGACGATCACGGCGCGTCGCCTTCGGCTTTGCACCGCGCAGACGGATTGCAAACAATAGAATCGTTAGATTTTTCTCTGTTAGAATCTAAGTTAGGCGTTCCGTAAGCGACGGAATCTTCGGCAGAAAACGCGGCTTCCGGTTCCTGATGGCACGGGACCGCGGTTCCCGATGGCACGGGAGCGGCGGTTCCCGATGGCACGAGGGATTCCACAGCTTGTCCACAGCCCCCTGTGGACAACCGAGCGGGAGCAAAGGCGAGAAGTTCGTGTCCGCCGCGATCGTGCTCGACGTCGAGCCGGTAGCCGGGAAGCGGCTGCCGGCGCGCGATGTCACGCAGCTCGAAGGCGAAGCGCTTGAACGGCGAAAGGCTCGCCGACTTGTCGTAGAGATGACGGAAATCGAACCGCCAACCCGCGCGCTGTCTGCCGGCGTGCTTGCGCACGATGCGATAAAGCCAGCGCTCCAAACCGCCCGTGAGTTTGAAATATTCACGATCGATGGTGAGCACGAGCGCGTCGTCAAGGATCGCTCTGTAGAACCAGTCGGGCACGATGAGATCGATGCCATCGGCGCGACCATGGGCGTCGGCGCGTTCGGTCCATTCGTTGATCCATGAGAAGCGGTGTGCGCGGCGTTCGCTCGCTTGCCGCAGCGTGGTAGCGACGGTGGTCGATTGCAGACGGTCGAGGGCCGCCTTAAGGCGGTGGTAATCGCGCGCGCTGTCGCCGCGACCGATGAAGGTCAGAATCTCGTAGGGCGTGGCGGCCATGAGGCGCGAAGTGCGCAGGCCGTTGTCGCGCGCCTGGACAATTTGGGAGGCGGCCCAGATCAGGATGTCGGCATCCCAGATGGTCGCCATGCCATGCTCCGGCACGGCCTCCACGCGGATGGCGATTTCGCCTGTTCGGTAGTCGATCGGCGTGATGCGATGGGTCTTGGCGAGGGAGAAGAACGGATAGGCCATGAGGTCCTGCGCATCGCGTGGTGCAAGATCGCCAGGCAGCGCCCGAAACAGTTCGAGCTGCTCGCGTTCGGATCGTGTGCGGTGGCGCGACGACATCGGGCTGTCAGCGGCGCGGGTGACGGGCTTGCTCAAGTTCCGCGGCCGAGTGGCGGCGGGCCGGTAGAACGACGGCTCTGCCGGGATCGGACGTCGACGCCTTCGCGGCCGCATCGACCCACTCCTGCAGGTCTTCGACGCGATAGACGACACGCCCGCCGAGTTTGGAGTAGCGGGGGCCTGTGCCGTAGATGCGATGCTTTTCAAGCGTGCGGATGGAGAGACCGACGAAACGCGCGGCTTCGGGCGTGCGCAGATAGCGCGGCGGAATGCCGGCGAGGCTGGTGGACATGGGATACCTCCGTGATCGTGCGGGCGGCCGTCGGAGGACGGCGGCTATTGGCGACCACGGTGGCGGAGGGGCCTCGGCCTCAATAGTGCGATATCGCGGGGTGGTGAGAACGCACCCGGACTGGGGCGAACGTCAGATTCGGCGCCGGTAGGGATAGACGAGAAGCTGCCGGTAGCCGCCTCTCATCAACTTGAATCCGAGGCGCACGAGGCGGCCTGTCTGGTCGCGCAACTCGTGGGAGATCCAGTCGCGTTTCGAGATCGGCGCGGCGTCGAAAAGCCCGGCCGCGATGTCCGGATAGGTCGTCCCGAGGAGGCGCGCATCGAGCGCGCGGAGTGCGAGGATGAAGCGCGTCTGGCGGTCGGCTGTGAGGGCTCCGGGATCAGATCCAGGTCGGCCGCCGTTCAAGGCCCGCCACAGGCGGAGCGCGGCGGCGACACGGATCTCGAAGAGCCGATCGAGCGGCAGGAGGGCAGCGTACGGCCCGGACAGCTCGAGCCCATCGATCCGCATATGTGCGCCGGCAAGGTCAACAAAGCCCTCCAGGTCCACTTGCGAGAGAGCGGCGATAAGGCTTGCTGCGATCATGAAGCTAGGATTGACGAGGCCTTCTGCCGCTCTTGTTAGCGTGACAAGACTGGGAAGTACCTTGGCCGTCCATCGAACGTCGCTTGCTGGAAGCTCCGGCAATCCGTCTTCGAAATCGAACCCCCCAGCGTTCTGCGAACGCATCGGCGTCGCTGACGTCAAGCGGCCGGCCGCGCGCCTTGCGCGCCAGCCGCGCGTGGTCCGCGCGGAACTCGGGGTTACGGCGAAGAAATTCGAATGCGAAGGCCGGCGCGTCGAGCGACCGCAGCTCTTGATACGCGTCCGCCGATCGCCAGTCGGCACTACTCATTGGCGTGTCCTCCCCAACCGGGATGGGTTGGACCTTGAGCATGCGCGCTAGGGTGGCGCTCAGAAAACTAACTGGAGTCGCAGCGTGCGGTGCAGAAGCTGCACGGAACTTTTTCAGTGTGGCGCACCGCCGTGGAGCAGATGACGGTATCCCTTTTCGGTCATCCAGCGAGCGCGGGCGAGGTGGCTTTCCCAGGCGCGGCGCGCACGCTCGGGTTCATGTGCTGGATCGACGTGCAAAACGATCCTCGTCACCTCCTGCCAGTCGGCGCCTTCGGCATCCGCGTCGAGGAGTCGTAGATACGTCACCAAATGCTGCTCGTCGTACCCGGTAAGGATCGCGGCCGTCGGCGCAACATCCTCCACCGGGGGATCAAGCGGCGGCGATTCCATCCCAAGCTCCTCGTGTTGGACCCCGTCTGCTGGTCGTATACTGCCTGTTAACTATGACGAGCGCGAGAGAGCCCGTCGTCGCGGAATTCCCTTCGGCGTTTCGTTGAGGAGCATTACGCCGCGACCGCGATCCGACTCCATGAACAGGATGCCTGCATTCTCCAACGCACGCCGCACGAGGTCGCGCGTGGTGTCGTGCACCGGCAGCTCGCGCTCCGATTCGAGGCGTTTCAGGGCGGTCAAAGCCACCAGGGCCTTTTCGGCGAGCATCTCCTGCGTCCAAAACAGCAAGGCTCGCGCCGCCCGCACTTGTCGGCCGGTGATCATTCATGATCACCTCCGACAGACGATCTGCGCGCACC
>DATJLY010000423.1:0-3349 GCA_035509095.1 Allostellaceae bacterium
GCGTGCGCCGCGCGGTGGCGGCGGTGAACGGTGAGATTTTCGACGCGCTCTCCGGTTTCGAGGCGCAAGCGCAGACTGCGATCGACCGCACGCTCATCGAGCTCGACGGCACGCCCAACAAGGCGCGGCTCGGCGCCAACGCGATCCTGGGCGTCAGCCTCGCCTCGGCGCGCGCGGCGGCGGCCGATGTCCGCCTGCCGCTCTACCGCTACGTCGGCGGCGCGCATGCGTCGACCCTGCCGGTGCCGATGATGAACATCGTCAATGGCGGGGTGCATGCCGACAATCCGATCGATCTCCAGGAATTCATGATCATGCCCGTGGGCGCGGGATCGCTCGCCGAGGCGGTGCGGATCGGGTCCGAGATCTTTCAAACCTTGAAGCGGCGCTTGAGCGATGCCGGGCACAACACCAATGTCGGCGACGAAGGCGGGTTCGCGCCCAACCTCGCGTCGGCGGACGAAGCGCTGTCCTTCATCGTGGCCGCGATCGAGGCGGCGGGATATCGCCCCGGCGATGAGGTGGCCCTGGCGCTCGATCCGGCCGCGAGCGAATTCTTCCGCGCCGGCCACTATGACTTGAAGGGCGAGGGGCGCGTTCTCGATGCTGCCGGCATGGTACGATTCTACGAGGATCTGGTCGCCCGATACCCGATCGTCTCGATCGAGGATGGCATGGCGGAGGACGATTGGGACGGCTGGGCCGCCCTGACGCGCGCGCTTGGCGGCAAGGTGCAGCTCGTCGGCGACGATCTCTTTGTCACCAATCCCGCGCGCCTCGAACAAGGTATCGCCCGCTCCATCGCCAACGCGATCCTGATCAAGGTGAATCAGATCGGCACGTTGAGCGAGACGCTCGACGCGGTGGAGATGGCGCATCGGGCCGGGTATCGTGCCGTGATGTCGCATCGGTCGGGTGAAACCGAGGATTCGATCATCGCGGACCTCGCGGTCGCGACCAATTGCGGTCAGATCAAGACCGGCTCGCTCGCGCGCTCCGACCGGCTTGCGAAATACAATCAGCTCATCCGCATCGAGGAGCAGCTCGGCAAATCCGCGCGCTTTCCCGGCCGCGCCGCGCTCGCCCGCTGATCAGCGCACATAGCGATCGGTGAAGAGCCCGTCATAGTCCTTGAGCCGGTCGTCGGGCGCGAGAAGACCCGCATCGACGCTGAATATCTCGTCATTTTCCAGCGCCTTCAAAGTCGGCACCGGCGGGTCGGGTGCGTATTTCAGCATCTCGCCGTAAAGTGACGCGAGCAAGGTCGGATCGAATCCGGGGAGCCGCTTGCCGAGCAGCGCCAGGGACTCCTCACGATGCGTGTGGAGGAATGACGACGCCTCGGCAAAGCTTTTGCCCATCGCGATGCAATAGTCCGGGGTCTTGGCGCATGTCTCGGGCCGCGTGACAAGGACGAGACTCGCAAACGGCAGCGCGTCGGGCGGATCGCCGTTGGGGCCGCTCGCGACCACCACCGCCTCGCCCGCGAGCACGGGCTTTTCCGGCCAGGGTGGGCCCGAGGCGAAGCCGTCGATCGCCTTGGTCTCGAACGCGGCGGCGGCGCTCGGCGACGGCATGATCGCGAGCTTGATCGCCTCGGGATCGAATCCGCCGCGCGCGGCCAGGACACGCACATAGGCATGGTTGATCGAGTTCACCGCGTCGACGGCGATGGTGCGGCCCTCGAGGAGCCGGGCACGTACCGAAAGCGGCGCCGCCGGATCGAACCCCGCTTGTTCGGCCAAACTCTTGCGCAGGATCACCACCGAAGAGGGTCGGTCGGCCAGCTCGGCGATGGCAAGGAGGCGCTGGCCCTTGGCCGCCGCGCGCGTGAAAGAGGGGCCCGACGATTGCGAGAACTCGGCGCTGCCCGAGATCACCGCGTTGAGCGCGCCGACGCCGTTGATCTCGACCAGCTTCACGTCGAGGCCATTCTTGCGAAAGAGACCGAGATCCTGCGCTAGATAGCTGACGGCGAAGGACAGGCTCACCGACGGATTGGCGAGGGTGACGGTCGGGAGCGCCGCCGCGCGCGCCGGCGGCGCCGCAAGCACGAGCCCTGCCATCGCAACGATGAGCTTCGCGGTATCACTCATTTGTGCGCCTTTTATACACATTTCCTTTGACCCCAACACCTTCACGTGATTCTCTCGTGCGATGTTTTTGTCGCGGGAAATACGCCGCCATGCGCGGCTCGTCGCGGGGCCGGTCGCCGGGATCGGCCTGGTGGTCTATTTCTCCTACCATCTGGTCGAAGGTGACCGCGGCCTCGTCGCCTGGTCGCGGCTCTCCGAGCAGATCCGGGTCGCCGACCAGCAGCTCGCGCAGTCCGAGGCCGAGCGCACGACGCTCGAGAAGCGGGTGAGCCTGTTGCGGCCCAATCACATCGATCCCGACCTTCTCGACGAAGAGGCACGCGCCGTGCTCAATCGGGTCGGGCCGGACGAACGCGTCATCTTCGCGCCGCGGCCGGCGGAATAAATCTTCCCCCTTTAGGGCCTCTTCGCATCTGCGTTGTCGCGCTGCCGCAAGCCTTATCAGCGCCCTTAACCGATATTCAGTTAAGTTCTGTTTTGTGTTGCAAAACAATGAATTGGCAATACTCCGCTTGCAAAATCCGTCCCTCGTGCCCAGGATAGGGAAAACCGCCCGGTGAGGGGCGAGGGATAGGAGGCGGAGGTTCCATGGCGCTCGCCAAACGCAAGCCCAAGCCGGTGGCGCTCGCTGAGCCGGAGCTCGATCCCGACGCGCTTTTGCGCCATTACCGCGACATGCTGCTGATCCGCCGCTTCGAGGAAAAGGCGGGTCAGATGTACGGCATGGGGCTGATCGGCGGCTTCTGCCATCTCTATATCGGCGAGGAGGCGGTCGTCGTCGGCTGCCTCGCCGCGGTCGAGGAAGGCGACACGATCATCACCTCCTATCGCGACCATGGCCACATGCTTGCCTGTGGCATGGACCCCAAGGGCGTGATGGCCGAGCTGACCGGCCGTCGCGGGGGCTATTCCAAGGGCAAGGGCGGCTCGATGCACATGTTCTCGCGCGAAAAGAACTTTTTCGGCGGGCATGGAATCGTCGGCGCCCAGGTCCCGATCGGCACCGGCTTCGCCTTCGCGCACAAATACCGCGACAACGGCAAGGTCAGCGTGACCTTCCTCGGCGACGGCGCGATGAACCAGGGCCAGGTCTATGAGAGCTTCAACATGGCCGCCTTATGGAAGCTGCCGATCGTCTATGTGATCGAGAACAACAAATACGGCATGGGCACCTCGGTGGTGCGCGCATCGGCCTCGCATGATCTTTTCGGCCGCGGTGCGCCGTTCGGCATTCCGGGCCACCAGGTCGATGG
>DATJLY010000424.1:0-3473 GCA_035509095.1 Allostellaceae bacterium
CGACTCGGCCGGGCGGTGGCGCCGGCGCCGTCATCACGGGTACCGGCACAGCCGCGTCGCCGATCGTGGCGGTCGTCGCACATCCCTTGGCGACGGAGAACAGGTTCAGTTCCGTGCGCCGATCGCCGGCGTCCTCGATCACCACGTCGACGCGTTTGAGCTGCTCGTCGAGCACGCCGGCACGGGCGCTCGCGACCCAGCCGTAATAGGGGATCAGCCACTCGACGAGCTGAATGTTGCGCGCACGCGTCAGCCGGTCTCTCTCGACCTCGTTCGCCCGGGACAGCGCCGAGAGGCGATTGTCCTCGCTCGAGATCTGGCGGCAGTCGAAAGTGTCGCGAGACCAAACAACGTCTGGCGCGCGCACCACTTCGCTCAACAGCGGCGACCTCGGGATCTCCGGCCCGGTGCTGCAGGACAACAGAGCCAGGCAACTGAACGCGGTGGCGGCGATCGCTTTCATGGTTTTTCCCTTGCTGCTGCCCCGGCGTTGCGGGCTTCAACACCCAACCGAACCGAGAGTGGGGGGCGGCACAGCACTGGAATAGGCTCGGAAACTACTCAGCGCCGACCTCGAGATAGGGGCGGGAACGCTGGCTGCGGACCGCCGTCAACGCGCGAGATCGGGCCGGTTGCGCGACTCGGATCGCTCGCACCTGCTCCAGCGCCGACAGACCGGCTAGGTAGTTTCCGGGGCTACCGATCGTGACGCCACTCTTTATGGTTTGAATCGCGGCGCAAGAGGCGGCTTCCGGCGATCGATCGCAGGCCAACGGGTCGCCGCATCCGCCCTGTCGGCATCCAACGACAAGCGATCGTGAATTTACGAATTTTCCCTGAGGAGTTGAGTCATGAAGACCTTATTTGTCTGCGCCGCAGCGCTCGCACTCGGCGCCTGTGCCGCCGAGCCGGCGCCGCTGGGTCCGTCGATCGCGACGTCCGACGCGCCCGGACTCTCGTCTGCCGCGATCCTCGACGTCATCAGCGGCAATACCGGCGTGGGCACGATGAGCGGATCGACCGTCACATACGCAATGTATGTCGCTCCCGACGGTACGGCGCAGGCACGGCTTCCGACCGGTACCGACACGGGAAACTGGCGACTGACGAGTGACGGTCAGTGGTGCGTGAACTGGAAGCTGTTCCGCAATGGCGAAGAATATTGCCAGCGCGTTTACAGAGACGGCAAGGGCTACAAGTTCGTCAACGCCAGCTCGGAAGAGCTGCTGGTCTTCGCGCCCGGCAAGCGCTTCTGATCGACCAGAACGATCGCAATTGAACCCAAGGAAGGGATAGTCATGTTACGCAAAATCATCGTGCTTGCGACGCTGGCCATGTTGTGCGGTTGCAGCGGCGCCGGACGTTATGCCGGGCTCAACAATTGCTCCGCCGACGGCTCGGTCGTGTTGAGGGAATATCCGAACAGCACCGGAAGCTACGCCGGGCTCAATAATGGGCCCTGCAAGACCGCGATGTAAGAAGCGGCTTGCACGCGATGCGGCCCTCGTGTCGCGCCCCCGTAGCAGCCCTTTTCAACGCGCGCGCGTGCTCGACCTGACGCGACGTCGGGGTTTGTCGGCAGCGACCGCGTGGTGCTTCACGTGATCGATGAAGGCCCGCAGCTTCGGCAGGATCTGCCGCTGGCCGGGATAGTAAAGGAACACGCCCGGCGCCATCGGCGCGAACCCCTCCAGCACGGCCACGAGGTTTCCGGCCGCCAGCGCTGCGGCGGCGACCGGCTCGGGCACTTGGGCGAGACCCACGCCTTCGACGGCGGCGCCGAGCACGGTGGGCATGTCGTTGGCGATGAGCGGGCCGGATACCGCGATCTCGATCGCGCGACGGTTGTCCTTCAGCGACCATAGGGCGAGCGCGCCATTGGATCGGCGCGATCTCAAGCACGCGTGCCGGCGCAAATCGTCCGGCCGCTCGGGCCGGCCGTGGCGTGCCAGGTAGGCGGGGCTGCCGACGATGATCAAGCGGAACGGCGGCGACAGGCGCACCGCAACCATGTCGGCGGCGATCAACTGGCCGAGCCGGATGCCCGCGTCGAACCCTTCGGCCGCGAGATCGACCAGCTCGCCGCTGGCGACGATCTCGACCTCGACGTCGGGATAGCTTTGGCAGAAGGATGCGATCAGCGGCTCGAGCAGGATCGGCACCACCGCGCGCGGCACCGTGAGGCGCAGCAGTCCCGACGGTCGTTGTCCGAGATCGCGCGCAGCCTTGCTGGCGGCGATCAATTCCTCGAAGGCGGGTTTCGCGCGCGCCAGGAAGCGCGCGCCGGCCTCGGTCAAGCCGACGCTGCGCGTCGTGCGGATGAAGAGCGCCGCGCCGACGCGCGCCTCGAGCGCGCGGATCGTCTGGCTGATCGCCGAGGGCGACACCCCGAGTTCCGCGGCCGCCCGACGAAAGCTGCGGTACTGGGCGACGCTCAGGAACGCCTCCACGCCGTCGAGCGCGCCCTGCCTGACTGTGAAGCGCTGCTTCATGCCCCATCGACATTATCGTGAATAGTCGTTCGCGGTAAGCCGTCCTAGATCTGACGGGCAGCTCGGGCGTCACGCGGAATCTCGCGACCCCGGATGCGCGACACTCGAGGAGCAACGCCATGCGAGACGCGACGCTTTCCCGACGCGACCTGCTGCGAGCGGGAAGCGCGCTCGCGGTCGGCGCCGCCGGCGCGACGCCGTTCGCGGCCGTTGCCGCAGCGCCAAACGGGGGCGACCCGGCGCCGACGACCTGGGTGGACCCGGTGATGCCCGCGGTCACGCATCGGATGGTCGAGACCAACGGCATCCGCCTGCACGTGGCCGAGCAGGGCGACGGCCCGCTCGTCATCCTCTGCCACGGCTTTCCCGAGTGCTGGTATTCCTGGCGCCATCAGCTCGGCGCGCTGGCGAAGGCGGGGTTCCGTGCGGTGGCGCCCGACTTGCGCGGTTATGGGCGCAGCGAGCGTCCCGAGGCGGTCGAGAGCTATACGATCCTCGACGACATCGGCGACATCGTGGGTCTCGTCGACGCGTTGGGTGCCAAGCAGGCGGTGATCGCCGGCCACGACATCGGCGCCGCGATCGCGTGGCAGGCGGCGCTCATGCGGCCCGACCGCTTCCGCGCCGTCATCGCGCTCAGCCCGCCGTTCCGCACGCGGGCATTCGGCGAGGCGGGGCCGCCGACGAAGCTCATGCCGCGGACCGAGAACGCGGTGTTCTACCAGCTCTTCCTGCAGACCCCGGAGGCTGAGGCGGGGCTATCGCGCAACCTGCGTCTCACCTTCCGTTACCAGTTCTACACGTTCTCCGGCGACCACCCGCCATCCGCGGGCGTTGGCGGGCTTCCGCCCGGGATGATGCCGCGGAAGGGCGGCTTCTTGACCGATCCGCCGTCTTTGCCGGCTTGGGTCACCGATTCGGATATCGATGTTTACGTCAAGGAATACACGCAGAGCGGGTTCCACGGTCCCCTAGCCTGGT
>DATJLY010000425.1:0-2313 GCA_035509095.1 Allostellaceae bacterium
CCGTCGGCGCCGGGGACAGCTTCATGTCAGCGCTATTGTCGGCGATGGACCGCGACGACGCGCTCGGTGCCAAGACGCCTTCGCCGTCTCGAAGCGATTTGGAGAGATGGCTGAGGTTTGCGGCGGCTGCCTCCGCGATCACCTGCACGCGCAAGGGCTCCGACCCGCCGACGCGGACGGAAGTCGAAGCGGCGGTTGCGGCCTGATTGGAAATCCGTCTTGGACTGACTAAGTATAAGATCGAAAACGATGACCGTTGCGGGCGTCAAGCGAGCGGTCTAAAATTGCAATCGAACCTTAGTGGGAATCAACGCCATGGCGTCGAGCGACGCTCTGCCGGGTCCGCGCCGCGCGCGGCCGTTGTCGCCGCACTTGAGCATCTACCGCCCGCCGATGACGATGGCGATGTCGATCGCCCATCGGATCAGCGGGATCGCGCTTTACGTCGGCGTCCTGCTGCTCGCCTGGTTTCTCATCGCCGCCTCGGCCGACGCCTCGAGCTTCGCCGCCTTCTCCGGCTTCATCAGCTCGTTCATCGGGCAAATTATTCTCTTCCTGGTGACTTGGGCGCTCTTCCATCACCTCGTCGGCGGCGTCCGCCACATCATGTGGGACAGCGGCTACGGCCTGGATAAGCCTTTGCGCGATCAGATGGCGTGGGCGACCTTGATCGGAGGTTTTGCGTTGACCGTCATCGTGTGGATCATCGGCTACGCGGTCTGGTAGGGGAGCGTCGCGATGACTGATCATCCGAGCGATCTGCGCACCTCTTTGGGCAGGGTCCGATTTCTCGGCTCGGCGCGCACGGGGACGAGCCACGCGTGGAGTGTTCACGTGACCTCGGTCGCGCTCGTGCCGCTCAGCATCGGCTTCGTCTGGCTCGCGCTCGACCTCCTAAACAAGGATTACAAGGGCGTGCGGGCCGAGCTCGCGCGACCGCTCCCGGCGATCCTGCTCCTGGCTTTCATCATCGCCGGCATCGTCCATATGGAGCTCGGTATGCGCTCCATCATCCTCGACTACATCGGCGGGCAGCCGCGCGCGTGGGCGCTGGCCGCCAACACCTGCTTCGCCGCGCTTCTGGCGCTCGCCTGCGTCTACGCGACGCTGCGAATCGCCTTCACCTGAGCAACTTAAAAAGACGGACCTCGATGGCGACCAACGGCTTTTCCGCGCGGAGCGCGCCGGCGCTCGGAGGCAAGGCCTATCCGATCACTGACCACACGTTCGACGTCGTGGTGGTCGGGGCCGGCGGCGCGGGCTTGCGCGCGAGCGTCGGCTGCGCGCAAGCGGGCCTGCGCACCGCCTGCATCTCGAAAGTGTTCCCGACCCGCTCGCACACCGTGGCGGCGCAGGGCGGCATTTCCGCCTCCCTGGGCAACATGGGCCCGGACGACTGGCGCTGGCACATGTACGACACCGTCAAGGGCTCCGATTGGCTCGGCGACCAGGATGCGATCGAATACATGTGCCGCCACGCGCCGGCCGCGGTCTACGAACTCGATCATTGGGGCGTGCCGTTCTCCCGCACCGAAGCCGGCAAGATCTATCAGCGCCCGTTCGGCGGGATGACGACCGAATTCGGCAAGGGCGTTGCGCAGCGCACCTGCGCCGCCGCCGACCGCACCGGGCACGCCATCCTGCACACGCTCTACGGCCAGGCGCTGAGAGCGAAGTGCCAGTTCTTCACAGAGTATTTCGCCATCGACCTCATCCGCGACGCGGAGGGCGCGGTGCGCGGAATCGTCTGTCTCAAGCTGGACGACGGGACGATCCACCGGTTCCGCGCCCAGATCATTATCCTCGCAACCGGCGGCTATGGCCGCGCCTATTTTTCATGCACGTCCGCGCACACCTGCACCGGCGACGGCAACGGCATGGTCTTGCGCGCAGGGCTGCCGCTCCAGGACATGGAGTTCGTGCAGTTCCACCCGACCGGCATCTACGGCGCGGGCTGTCTCATCACCGAGGGCGTGCGCGGCGAAGGCGGCTATCTTGTCAATTCGGAGGGCGAGCGCTTCATGGAGCGCTACGCGCCGCACGCCAAGGATCTCGCCTCGCGCGACGTCGTCAGCCGCTCGATGACGATGGAGATCCGCGAAGGCCGCGGCGTCGGCAAGAACAACGACCACATCCACCTGCACCTCGATCATCTCGATCCCAAGGTGCTGCACGAGCGCCTGCCCGGCATTTCCGAGAGCGCCCGCATCTTCGCCGGAGTCGATCTGACTAAGGAGCCGATCCCGGTCCTGCCGACAGTCCACTACAATATGGGGGGGATCCCCACCAACTATCACGGCGAGGTGCTGACCA
>DATJLY010000426.1:0-11541 GCA_035509095.1 Allostellaceae bacterium
ATCGCGCGATGCGACGACGGCATCGCCTAGATGGAAATGATCCCCGTGCGGGTGCGGCAGGTCGGTGACCAGCACCGCGCCGTCATCGCCTTCGGGCCGTGCATGCTCCGGCAGCGCCGCCAGCGCCTGCAGCAAGGTCAGCGTCTTCAGCTGCAAAGGATTGAGATTGAGCGGATTGCGTTTTCCCGGCATGGAGCCGCATCATATGCAGCCTGACGGATGCGTCAAATCCGCGCGCTAGTCGGGCGCGCCGCCGAGCCGCGCGACAAGGCGCCGCAGATCGGCCTGAAGCTCGCTGTCGCGGATGCCGTAATAGCCGCGCAGCAGCGTCGCTTCGGCGCGGAGATCGGCCGGCGCCACGCCGTGAGGCGTCGCGTCCTCGCCGTAGCCCTCGAAGAAATAGCCCGGTGTCACGCCAAGCGCTTTCGACACTTCGAAGAGGCGGCTCGCGGAAAGGCGCACCGTGCCGGTCTCGTATTTCTGCACCGCCTGGAAGGTGACGCCGAGCCGGCGGGCGAGCGCCGTTTGGCTCCAGCGCATCTCGACGCGGCGGCGGCGCAGGCGCGCGCCGACATGATGGTCGATGGGATGTGGGGATTGCGCGTTCGATGCGGACATCTCAGACTTTCCGCGGCATTGTGCCGCAATTTCGGGCTTTTTCGGCGCGCGACTGCCGCGCGCGCTTGGTTCATGCGGCCGGCCCGCTTAATGGTGCATAAGCGCACCCGGAAAGAGCAGGTCAGACATGCAGGCCATGATCCTCGACGCCGGCCAACGCACGCTCCGTTATGCGACGAACGCACCAGAGCCTGTGCCGTCGGCGCATCAAGTCCTGATACGGGTCGAGGCGTGCGGCGTGTGTCGCACCGATCTGCACATTGTCGATGGCGAGCTCGACGCGCCGAAGCTGCCACTGATCCCGGGACACGAGATCGTTGGCTCGGTCGTGTCCTGCGGTGCCGCGGTCACGGGCTTTGCGCCGGGTGAACGCGTCGGCGTGCCCTGGCTCGGTTGGGTGTGCGGTCATTGCGCCTATTGCCGCAGCGGACGCGAAAACCTGTGCAACGAGGCCCGCTTCACCGGGTATCAGATCGACGGCGGCTATGCCGGACTCGCCGTCGCCGATGCGCGGTTCTGCTTCAAGATACCGGCGGCTTACGACGCCGTCGCGGCAGCGCCGCTTCTGTGCGCCGGGCTCATCGGCTATCGCGCGCTGAAGCTCGCCGGCGCGGCGGAACGGCTGGGGCTTTACGGCTTCGGGGCCGCAGCGCACATCGCCGCGCAAGTGGCGCGCCATCGCGGTCAGCACGTCTTCGCCTTTACCCGGGCGGGCGATCGCGAGGGCCAGGAATTCGCGCGCTCGCTCGGCGCCTCGTGGGCGGGCGGATCGGACGAGCGCCCGCCCGAGCCGCTCGACGCGGCGCTCATCTTCGCGCCGGTCGGTGCCCTGGTGCCGGCGGCGCTCGAGGCGACGGCAAAAGGCGGCATCGTCGTGTGCGCCGGCATCCATATGAGCGACATCCCGAGCTTTCCCTATCGCATCCTGTGGGAGGAGCGTCAGGTCCGCTCGGTCGCCAACCTGACCCGCGCCGACGGCGACGAGTTCCTGGCGCTTGCCCCGCGCGTGCCGGTGCGCACGTCGACCGAAGCGTTTCCGCTCGCCGAAGCGAACGAGGCGCTCGCCCGGCTGCGTGATGGCCGCGTCACCGGCGCCGCCGTGCTCGTGCCATGAAAACGCTCAGCCTGCGTTTTGCCGGAGCCGCAACGCGAAGGTCTTGAGCTCGCTCAAAAGCTGCCGGATCACGTCGCGCGTGGCCTGATCGGTGAGGTGCCCTTCGGCATTGATCTTCTTCGGCGCTTCGGTGATGTAGACCTGCGGCGCGTTGATCGGAAAGCAGTTGAGCGACACGCATATGTGGCGCAGGTGGTACTGACCGCGCACGCCGCCCAAAAGGCTGCCCGACGCGCTGATGATCGCACAGGGCTTCCAGTTGAACGGCTGGTCGGGCGGCCGTGACGCCCAATCGATCGCGTTCTTGAGCACGCCCGAGATCGAATAGTTGTATTCGGGCGTGGCGAACAGGATCGCGTCGGCCGCCTTGATGCGGTCGCGGAAATGCTGCACTTCGGGCGGATAGGCTTTGAGGCGCACGTCGTCGTCGTAAAGCGGCAGGTTGCCGAGCCCGATGATCTCGAGCGTCATGCCCTCGGGCAGCAAGTCGGCGCAGGCGCGCAAGGCGGCGGTATTGGTTGAGCCTTTGCGAAGGCTCCCGGACATGCCGAGCACCGTGACGGTGTCGCTCATGAGATCAACAGGCTCCTCTGTTTTCGGGCTGTCGCAGTCACTTGAAACCCGCGGGAGTCGCCTCCCGCGGGTCCGTTAGGCACTTTATCCGATCAGGGGCGGTCAGTCGCGCCGGTTCCCCATGAGCTGCATCAGCATGATGAAAAGGTTGATGAAGTCGAGATAGAGCGTGAGCGCGCCCATGATCGCCTTCTTGCCGGCGACCTCGCCGACATCGCCTTCCCAGTACATCTCCTTGATGCGCTGCGTATCCCAGGCGGTGAGGCCGGTGAACACGACGACGCCGATCACGGAAACCGCGAACTGGATTCCCGAAGAGTGCAGGAACAGATTGACGAGGCTCGCAATGACGATGCCGATGAGGCCCATGAACAGGAAGGCGCCAAAGCGCGCCAGATCGCTGCGCGTGGTGTAGCCGTAAAGGCTCATGGCGAGGAACGTCGCGGCGGTGATGAAGAACACGCGCGCGATGCTTTCGCCGGTATAGACGAGGAAGATCCCCGCGAGCGACAGGCCCATCAGCCCCGCATAGGCCCAGAAGGTGAGCTGCGCCGCGCCGAGGCTCATCGACCGGATGCGGAAGCTCAGCAGCAGCACGAGCGCGAACGGCGCCAGGATCACGACCCAGAACAAGGGCGTGTGCGCCAGCTGCGCATAAAGGCCGGTCGAGGCGGCGAAGTAGGCGACGAGACCGGTTAGCGCCAGGCCTCCGCCCATGTAGTTGTAGACGCGCAGCATGTAGTCGCGCAGGCCGACATCGATGCCGACCTGCGGCATCGTCGCGCGCGCTGTCCAGCGGTTGCCCGAATCAAATGCCATGGTGGTCCGTCCTCACGAGCCCCGAAGGGGGGCCTTGCGAGTCAATATTGGCACATTGAGCGGGCAATTCAACGTCCGCCGCGATCCTTATTCGTTCCGGAGATAGGGCGCCGGCTTCGCGCCCAAGGCCCGCCAGGTCCCGAGAAAGCCGGCGGCGAGCGTGAACAGCGTCGCCGCCACAATCGTGCCAAAAACCGCGCCCGGCAGGAAGCTCCAGGGCGCGTCCATGACCCGGGTCAGAAGCAGCCAAGCGGCCAGGGTTCCGATCCCGCCGGCCAGCACCGCGGCGGCGCACCCCATGAGTCCATATTCGACCAGAAAGGACCGGGTCACGTCGGCCCGGGTGGCGCCCAGGACCTTCAGCACGACGGCGTCGTAGACGCGCCGCCGATGTCCTGCCGCGATCGCGCCCGCCAGCACCAGCGCACCGGCGGCCAGCGCGACCGCGGCCACGGCCGACACCGCGCCGCCGATCGCCGACACGATGCCGGCGAGCGTTTGGAGCGCATCCCTGACCGAGATCGCGGAGACGTTCGGGAACCGGTCCGTCACCGCCCGCTCGAGCGCCGCCTCGTTGGCGGGATCGGTGCGGGCGGTCGCGATTTCCGTTTGCGGCGCGCCGTCGAGCGCCCCCGGCGACAACACGATCGCGAAATTGATGCCGAGCGAGGTCCAGTCGATGCGGCGCAAATTGGCGATCTTCGCCGTCAGCTCGCGCCCCAGCACATTGACCGTCAACGTGTCGCCAAGCACCAGCCCCATCCCATGCGCGACATCGGCATCGAACGACAGCAGCGGGGCTCCGTGGTAATCCGCGGGCCACCATTCTCCGGCAACGACACGCGAGCCTTTCGGCACCGTCGCGGCATAGGTCAGGCCGCGCTCGCCATCGAGCGCCCAGCGCGCCTCGGGCGACACGCGCGCTTTTTCGACCGGCACGCCGTTGATGCGCATGATGCGGCCGCGCAGGCTCGGGACCCGTGCCTCTTCGGTCACGCCGGGCATCGTGCGCAACAGCGCATCGAACGGCGCGACCTGATCGGGCTGAATGTCGATGAAGAAGAAGGACGGCGCCCGCTCAGGCAGGCGCATATCGATCTCTTGCGCGACATTGCCTTCGACCAGCGCGATCGCAACCAGCACCGCGAGGCCTAGCCCCAGCGAAGCGACCACGCCGGCGGTCGGCGCGCCAGGCCGATGGAGATTGGCGAGCGCGAGCCGCAGGCTTGGATCGGCCGGCCGCCCGACCCGCCGCGAGGCCCACACCAGAAACGCCGACAGCAGCCGGAAGAGCGCCAGTGCAGCACCCGTGCCCAGCACCGCCCAAGCGGCGGTCGTGCGATCGGACGCGGTGAGCACGGCGAGCGCCGCGAGCATCAGAGCCGCGATGGCGGTCGCCGCCATGGTGAGCGCCGGCGGGCGACCCAGGATCGGCTCGACCTTGGCGCGGAAGAGGCTCGCGGGCGCCACCGCTGCCGCCGCGCCCACCGGCCAAAGCGCGAACGTGAGCGCCGTCAACACGCCAAAGCACGCCGCAAGCGCCAGCGGCTCCGGATAGATCGCGACGCGCGCCGCGACCGGGAGCTGCGCCGGCAGCAGCGGCACGGCGAGATAGGGCGCCGCGGCGCCCACCACCAGGCCCAACGCGATACCGACGACGGCAAGCGCCAGAATCTCGCCAAGATACATCGCAAAGATGAGGCGGACCGGCGCGCCCACGCATTTGAGCGTCGCGATGGTCTCGGTCCTGCCGCCGAGATACGTGGCGACCGCATTTCCGACGCCCACGCCGCCCACCACCAGCGCCGTCAGCCCAACCAGGGTCATGAATACAGTGAGGCGGTTCAACAGCTCGGTGAGGCTTGGCGCCGCATTGTCGAAATCCCGGATGCGCCAGCCGGCATCGGGAAAGCGCGCCTTCGCCGCCGCTTCGACCGCGCCCACCGTGACGCCGGGATCGAGCTTCACGCGATAGGTGTGATTGATGAGCACGCCCGGCGCGAGCAGCCCGGTCGCGGCAAGCGCATCCTCCGCCATGATCACGCGCGGCCCGATCTCGATGAGGCCGCTGATCCCGTCCGGCTCATGTGCCAATGCGGCGCGCACGGCGAGCGTCGCATCGCCGATCTGGATCTTGTCCCCAGCCTTGATCCCAAGCCGATCCATGAGCGCCGGCGCCACAACGGCGCCCCAAACGCCGTCCCGGTGCGCCAGCGCCGGGTCAAGGGACTCCGCCGGGGCAAGCGCGACCTCTCCATAGAGCGGATAGGCCGCATCGATCGCCTTGATCTCGACCAGGCTGCGGCGAGCGCCATCCTCGGTGCGGGCCATGCCGCGCATCTGTGCGATGTGCGAAACCTGTCCGGCCGCGGCAAGAAACGCCGCCTCGCTCGAATCGGCCGTGCGATGCACCAGGGAGAATTCGACATCGCCACCGAGGAGCGCGCGGGAATCGGCCGTGAGGCCCGCCTCGATCGCGGCGCCAAGCGAGCCGACCCCGGCAATGATCGCGACGCCCAACGCGAGGCACAGGATGAAGACGCGGAAGCCCGCGAGCCCGCCCCTCAATTCGCGCCAGGCAAAGCGCGCGGCAAGCGCCAGCATCGGCATGAACCTTAGCTGCCGCCAAGCGGTGCAAGCGCCGCGGCAGCCGTCGCATCCGCCGCGATGCGGCCATCGGCGAACCCGACGATCCGGTCGCAGCGTCGCGCGAGATCGTGATCATGCGTGATGAGAAGAAGAGCGGTGCCGCGCTCGGCGCTCAGGCCGAACATCACGTCCATCACGGCGCGCCCCGTGGCGCCGTCGAGATTGCCGGTCGGCTCGTCGGCGAGCAACAGGCGGGGCGAGGCGGCAAAGGCGCGCGCGATGGCGACGCGCTGCTGCTCGCCGCCCGAAAGCTGCGAGGGATAATGCAGCACGCGGCCCGAAAGCCCCACGGCATCGAGCCCCGCTCGGGCCGCCTCGAACGCGTCGCGCCGCCTGGCCAACTCGAGCGGGATCGCGACATTCTCGAGCGCGGACATGGTCGGCACCAGATGAAAAGATTGAAAGACGATGCCGATCGTGTCGCGCCGGAAGCGCGCCAGAGCGTCCTCGCCAAGCGTCGTGAGATCGACCCCGGCGACACGCACCCGGCCCGAATTCGGCTTCTCGAGCCCGCCCAGCACCATCATCAACGTGGTCTTGCCGGAGCCCGAAGGGCCGACAAGCCCGACCGACTCGCCGGCCGCGATATCGAGCGAAACGCCGCGCAGGACGTTGACGGGACCGGCCGCGCTCCCCAGTGTAAGCACCACGTCCTCGATTTGGACGAGCGGATCGGACGAGGCGCGGGGCATGCTCTTTCTTTTCGGACGCCAGCTGAGCGGATATGGCCGCTTCGGCCGTCTTGTCAACTGCGTCCTCTTGACCGGCGTGATTGCGACCGCGGCGCCGGCCGGTGCGGCGCCGGTATCGATCCTCGCGCTCGGCGACAGCATCACCGCGGGCCTTGGGCTGCCGCCCGACGAGTCGCTGCCGGCAAAGCTCGAAGAGCGGCTCAAGGCCGACGGCTTCGATGCGACGATCATCAATGCCGGCGTGTCGGGCGATACCACGGCGGGCGGGCTCGCGCGGCTCGACTGGGTGATGGCGGACCATCCGCCTTTCGTGCTCGTCGAGCTGGGCGCCAATGACGCGCTGCGCGGGCTCGACCCGAGCGAGGCGCGCGACAATCTCGACAAGATCCTGGCCCGCCTCGCCGCGGAACACGTGAAGGTTCTGCTGATCGGCATGATGGCACCCGGCAATTGGGGCCACGCTTACGCGCAGAAATTCGATGCGATCTATCCCGATCTCGCGGCGAAGTATCACGTGCCGCTTTATCCCTTCATTCTCGACGGGGTGGCGCTCGACCCGAAGCTCAACCAGGGAGACGGGCTTCACCCCAATGTCGCGGGCGTCGCGGTGATCGTCGAGAAGCTCGCGCCGGCGGTCGAAGCGCTCCTCAAAAGCAGCGCTGCCGGCCAGGGCTGACCCGCCATGCTACGCCTCTTCGTCGGCATCGGGCTCAGCCCCGAATTGCGGCTCCGCCTCTCGACCCTGTGCGGCGGCGTGCCCGGCGCACGGTGGGTTGATGCCGGCAATCTGCACGTGACCTTGCGCTTCATCGGCGAGGTCGACGAGGGCGCGGCCGCCGACATCGACGAGGCGTTGCAGCAGATCCGGGCGCCCCGCTTCGCGCTGACGCTCGCCGGCGTCGGGCATTTCGGCACACGCATGCTGTGGGTGGGCGTCGAACGCAACCCGGCCCTGATCCATCTTCAGGAGAAGGTGGAAAGCGCGATCGTGCGCCTGGGCCTTCCGCCAGAGGGGCGCCGCTATGCCCCGCACGTGACGTTGGCGCGCCTCAAAGGCGTCGCCGAGGCGCGGCTCCACGGATTCCTGGCCGAGCACGCTCTTTTCCGCGCGGAGCCTTTCGCGGTCGAAGAGTTCAGCCTGATCGCGAGCTATCTCACCAAGTCCGGCGCCATCTACGAGGACCAGGCCGACTACCAGCTGCGGTGAGCCGCGGCCTCATCCCGCCGCGAGCCAGGACTGTGCGTCGGCGCGCAGCTTGCGCTCGCTGTCGGCGCCGCCGATGACGATGTCGCGCGGAATCGGACGGCCGCGCTTCTCGTTCATGAAGCGCATCATGGCGATCCCGGACTCGGGCCCTTCGAGCTTGAGCCCGGCGAAGAACGAGGCCGGCAGCGAGCCCGGCACCACCGGATCGATCCGATCCTTGTCATAGATCGCGGTCATGCGCAGGATGCGCCATTCGCCCTGGCGCCGCTCGATGCGGTCGTACATCCGCATATACCAGATGAAATCGATGAGATGGCCCTCGAACCAGTTGCGGCCCAGCACCTGCGTGTCGATCTCGAGAATGGCGCGATCGCCCGACTGCCAGACGCGCGAATTGCCGAACCAGTGCTTGCTGCGCTCTTCGGGCCGCCGATTGGCCGAGAGCGCCACGGTGCGCTCGAGGAAGTCCGTCGCGGGTCCGGAGAACCAGGACACGCAGACGGTCGCGTCCGGATGGAAGCAGGCGCGCATCGCATCCCATTCGCCGTGATCGCGGGCAAAGGCCCAGCGCTGCCGCACGCCGCGTATCTGAGCCTCGTCGTTCGACCGGTCGCTCGACATCCCTCCTCCTTGGCGCCACCGCCCTTATCTCTTCGCGCCATGCTAACGAAGCAAGCGCGCCAACGCAAAGCGCGCCGCGGCCGTGAGGTTGGTTCAAGGGAGATCGAAGCATGCGAAACGCGAGTGATCGCGGCCGGCGCGGTTGAGGGGGGACCGACACCGACCGCGATCTTTCGCGCGCGAGACTTATGCTAACAACACATAAATGCCGGTCTAACAACCGCCCGGCCGTCGTACGACAAGGGAGACCCTATCAGCCCCGATTTAAGTAACCGTAAAATCGGCGGGCGCGCGGGTGCGCGCGACGAGGCGGCGCTGCAGCACCGAGATGGCACCATCCTCGGCCGGTTGGTAGAACACATCGAAATCGCGAAATGCCCGAAGCCAGCCTTCGGCGATCGCGCGCTCGCCGACCGAGAAGGCGTCGATGCCGCAGCGCTTCATGAACAGAAGCTGGTCGCGCAGCACGTCACCTTCGGCCCTGATCTCGCCGCGAAACCCGAAGCGCCCGCGCAAGAGCCGAGCCTGCGAATAGGCCCGTCCGTCCGTGAAGCGCGGGAAGTTGAGCGCGATGAGCGCCAAGCGGTCGAGATCGGCGCCCAGAGTCGACGGGTGCACGGTGTTGGGGAGCCGCAAGCCCAGCTCGACCGGCAGCGCGGCGAGAGCGTCGCGCTCTTTCAGCCAGCGCGCGTGCGAAACGACGAGATGGTTGGCGTCCGGCACCGGCTCGTCATCGCCCACGACGCGCCAGGGATCATCGACGAAACGGCCGCCCTTAATGAGGGGCATAAAGAGCCTCCTTGAATGGCTTCATGCCGACGCGGCGATAGGTGTCGGGAAACGTCTCGCCCTCGGCGCGCAGACCGAGATAGACATCGACGAGCGTGTCGACCGCGCGCACCACTTCCTCGCTCTTCACGGAAGGTCCGACGATCGCGCCCAAGGCGGCGTTCTCGTCGGCGCTGCCGCCGATCGTGATCTGGTACGCTTCCTCGCCGTTCTTATCGAGGCCCAAAAGGCCGATATGGCCGACATGGTGATGGCCGCACGCATTGATGCAGCCCGAGATCTTGATCTTGAAATCGCCGATCTCGCGCTCGCGCGGCGCCAAGGCAAGCGACAGGCGCTGCGCCACCGGGATCGAGCGCGCGGTCGCGAGGCTGCAATAATCCATGCCGGGGCACGAGATGATCGAGCTTGCAAGCCCGACATTGCCGGTACCCAGCCCGGCGGCAACGAGCGTCCGCCACAGCGTCACGAGATCCACCCGGCGGATCTGCGGCAGCACCAGGTTCTGTTCGTGCGTGACGCGGATCTCGCCCTGACCCATTTGGTCGGCGAGGTCGGCCACCAGCTCCATCTGTTCGGCCGTGATGTCGCCGGGCGTGCGTCCGGGCTCCTTGAGCGAGACCGTGACGATCGCGTAGCCCGGAACCTTGTGCGGCGCGACGTTGTATTCGACCCAGCGCGCGAACGCGGGCTCGTTAGCGAGCGCGTGGCGGAACGCCTCATCGTCCGCGGGCGCAGGATTGGGGTCGGGCGGCGGGAAGAAGCGCGCCATCGCCTCGATCGCTTCGTCGGAAAGGGTGAGCTGGTCGCGGTCCATGGCGGCCCATTCCGCTTCCACCTCCGCGCGCACGCGCTCGATGCCGAGGCTTTGCACCAGGATCTTGATCCGCGACTTGTAGAGATTGTCGCGCCGTCCGTACTGATTGTAGATGCGCAGGATCGCTTCGAGGTAGGAGAGGATATGCCGCTTGGGGACGAAGCGGCTCACCGTCTCGGCGAGGATCGGCGTACGGCCAAGCCCGCCGCCCACCATGACTTCGAACCCCACCTCTCCCGCCTCGTCTCGCCGCATATAGAGGCCGATATCGTGGACGCGCACCGCCGCGCGATCCTCGGGGGCGCCCGACACGGCGATCTTGAACTTGCGCGGCAGGAACGAGAATTCCGGATGGAGCGTCGACCATTGACGGATGAGCTCGCAGAATGGCCGCGGGTCTTCGATCTCGTCGGCCGCGGCGCCCGCGAACGGATCGGTGGTCGTGTTGCGGAACGAGTTGCCGCTCGTTTGGATGCCATGCATCTCGACGCTGGCGAGGTCGGCGAGGATGTCCGGCGTTTCGTCGAGCTTGATCCAGTGGAACTGGATGTTCTGGCGGGTGGTGAAATGGCCGAAGCCGCGGTCGTAGCGCCGCGCGACATGGGCCAGCATGCGGAGCTGCCGCGAGCTCAGGGTGCCATAGGGAATGGCGATCCGCAGCATGTAGGCATGAAGCTGCAGATAGAGGCCGTTCATCAGCCGCAGCGGCTTGAACTCGTCCTCCGTCAACAATCCCGCGAGGCGCCGACGCACCTGATCGCGATATTGCTCGACGCGCTCTTCGATGAAGCGCCGATCGAAATCATCGTACCGATACATGCGTGCCCGCTTCAGATGGTGGGACCCGCCGCGCGAATCTGCTCGCGCAGGGTCACAGGCTCGATCTTGCCTTCCTCGCGGACGGCCTCGATCAGGTAAGGTGCCACCACCGGCAGCGGCAATGGCCCCGATTGCGCCTCTTCAAGCAGCCGGTCGCCCTCGGACTCCGGCACGAGCGCCGCCGCGTCGATCGAGGTCACCCATTGTCCGTCATCGGCGCGATAGACCGGCGCGCCATCGCGCAGCCGGTTCGCCGTGACGAGCCTATGAACGCCCGATTGCGCCATAAAATGCGCGCTCCACAGAACTTGCTGTGGTTCAGTTTAACAGACAGAAATTTGCTGTCAAATGGCGCTATTTCACAGCAAACTTTGCGACTTTAGAGGCCATACGCCCCCGTTCAGCCGGGCGCGGGGATCGCGCGCTGGTTGTAAAGGATCTTGGCCCGCCGCTCTTGTTCCTCCTTCGGCAGCTTGGTCGGGTCCTGCTGCAGGTCGGCGCCGGCCGCCATGCCGCGCTGCACCGCGGGCCGCGCCGCGAGCTCTGCCTGCCACCGCTTGAAGTGCTTGAACTCGTCGATGTCCTGTCCCTGCGCCTTCGCCCCGAGCGTCCAGGGGTACGAGATCATGTCGGCGATCGTGTACTCGTCGCCGGCGAGATAGCGGCGGTCATAGAGGCGATAATTCATGACGCCGTAGAGCCGGTTCGCCTCGTCGGTGAAGCGCCGCACGCCATAGCTGAGATCGCCCTTGTCGGTGGTGCGGCGGAAATGGCCGGCCTCGCCAAGCTTCGGGCCCTGGTTCGCCATCTGCCACATCACCCA
>DATJLY010000427.1:0-5149 GCA_035509095.1 Allostellaceae bacterium
GATCAACACGATGATCTTGTCGATCCTTTACCGGCTGCCGCCCGACCAATGTAAATTCATCATGATCGACCCCAAGATGCTGGAACTTTCCGTCTATGACGGCATTCCTCATCTGCTCGCACCGGTCGTGACCGAGCCGCGGAAAGCCGTGGTCGCGCTCAAATGGACGGTGCGCGAGATGGAGAACCGTTATCGCGCCATGTCGAAACTCGGCGTGCGGAATATCGAAGGCTATAACCAGCGTCTCGCCGAGGCCGAAGCCAAGGGCGAGAAGCTGCTGCGCCGCGTGCAGACGGGCTTCGACGAGGACGGCCATCCGGTCTTCGAGGAACAGCCGCTCGAGACCACGCCCTTGCCGCTCATCATCGTCGTGGTCGACGAGATGGCGGATTTGATGCTGGTTGCCGGCAAGGACATCGAAGCGGCGATCCAGCGGCTTGCACAGATGGCGCGTGCCGCCGGCATCCATATCGTGATGGCGACGCAGCGCCCGTCGGTCGATGTCATCACCGGCACCATCAAGGCCAACTTCCCGACCCGGATCAGCTTCCAGGTCACGTCCAAGATCGACAGCCGCACCATCCTTGGCGAGTCCGGGGCCGAGCAGCTTTTGGGACGCGGCGACATGCTCTACATGGCGGGCGGCGGGCGCATCACGCGGGTGCACGGACCGTTCGTCTCGGACGAAGAGGTCGAGGCGGTGGTGCGCTTCTTGAAAGCGAATGGCGGACCGCCGACATATCTCGAAGAGGTGACGGAGGACGACGACGACGGGCCGAGCCCCTTCGGCGACGAGGGCGAGGAGAGCGGTTCGGGCGATGCGCTCTACGACCAGGCGGTGGCGCTCGTCTGCCGCGAGCGAAAGGCCTCCACGAGCTTCGTCCAGCGCCATCTCCAGATCGGGTACAACCGCGCCGCCCGCATCATCGAACGCATGGAGTCGGAAGGCGTGGTGAGCGCCGCCAACCATGTCGGCAAGCGCGAGGTCCTGGCGCGGCACGTCGAATAGGAATCGAGCCCCGACCCATGCCCAAGCCGTTCCGCAACCCAAAACCCCCTTTCACGGGAAAAGGCGACAGACCGCGGAAGGGTGCGCTTTGGGCCGCCGGGACCGTCTCGCGCAGGAGCCTTTTGATCGGCCTCGCCGCCGCGCTGGCGCTTCCGGCGCGCGCCGCGCCGCCGGGGCCCAAAGACGCCGACCAGATCGCGCGGATCCAGGCCTATCTCAACAGCATTCAGACCCTGCAATCGCGCTTCGAGCAGGTCTCGGATGACGGCGGCGTCGATTACGGCACGATATATATCGAACGGCCGGGCCGCATGCGGATCGTCTATGATCCGCCGGTGCCGATCCTGATCGTCGCGACCGGTGATCAGATCTACTACTACGACAGCAAGCTGCAGAACGTGTCGCGGACGACCCTCGACGATACGCCCGCCTGGTTCCTCCTTCGCGACCACATACAGCTCGGCGGCGACGTCACCGTCACCAATTTCGAAAAGGCGGCGGACACGCTGCGCGTCACGGTGCGCGAGACCAAGAACTCCAATCTCGGCGAAGTGACGATCGTGCTGAGCGACCAGCCGCTCACCCTGAGGCAGTGGACGGTGCTGGACGCGCAGCATCGAACCGTCACGGTAACGCTTCAGGACGCGAAGTTTGGCGTCGCCCTCAATCCCAACCTGTTCTACTGGACCGATCCGCGTCCCTCGGGCTCGTATTGATTAACGGCAATTTACGATTGTGTCGCACCCGCGCCGCTTGATCGCGGGCGCGGATCGGGTCATAAAAATGACCCATGCAACGCGTTGCGCCGCCCGTCATTGGCATTATTTGCTGCGTCCGCACGGACGGCGATCACACGCTCCATTCCGTCTCCGAGAAATATGTCACCGCGGCGGTTGACGCGGTCGGTGCGTTGCCGGTCCTGATTCCCGCCCTGGGCGGTCGCATCGAGGCCGACGAGATGGTCGCGCGGCTCGACGGACTCATCATCCCGGGGTCGCGCAGCAATGTCGAGCCGCGCCATTACGATGGCGAGCCGTTGCCCGATGACATGGTGCTCGACCCCGCGCGCGATTCGATGTCGCTGCCGTTGCTTCGGGCCGCCGTTTGCGCGGACGTGGCGGTGCTGGCGATCTGCCGCGGCATCCAGGAGCTGAATGTCGCGCTTGGCGGCAGCCTGCATCCGCGGCTCCAGGAAGTTCCGGGCCGGCTCGACCATCGCGCGCCCAAAGGCACCGTCGATGTCCGCTATGCCTATGGGGCGCATCCGGTGGCGCTGACCCCGGGCGGTCTTTTCCATCGCCTCAATAACGGCGTCCCGACCCTCGTCGTGAACTCGCTTCACCAGCAGGGAATTGATCGGCTGGCGCCCGGGCTCGAGATCGAGGCAACGGCGCCCGACGGCCAGATCGAGGCCGTGCGCCATGCCCGCGCCCGCTTTATCGTCGGCGTCCAATGGCATCCCGAATGGCTCCATGCCGATGAGCCGTTCTCGCGCGCGCTGTTCGCCGCGTTCAGCGAAGGGTGCCGCGCCGCGCAAAATCACCGCCGCGCGGCTTGAGGGCCCCATGCGGGGTCGGCTCTTGGCGCTGCTCCCGACCATCGTTGCCTGTGCCGCCCATGCGGAGGGAAAGCCGTTGCCGCAATGCTCCGGGTTGATCGCCGCGGTCCGCAGCGATCCCTCGAGCATCCTCAACGGCTCGTCGCTCCTCAACGTCGAAAAGCTCGTCGCGGATCTCCGATCGAATGCCGAGACGCGGATCTGCACCGGCGTCGCCGATTATCGGGACGCCACCACCCACATCACGTACACGGCGAAATGGCTGGACGAGAGCCAGACCGCGATCGACGTCAACGCGCATCCGACCACGGTGGACGAAGCGAAGGGCCGCGCGCTTGCCTTACGGCAAGCCAATCATCCCAAAGGCGAGACCGGGATTTACGAGCTTTCCGACTACACGCCCTATTGTACCGATGCCGATTTCCTGGCCATGGCGACGAAGGAGCTGCATTACGGGATCAGCGTCGGCGCCGCTTTCTATCGGGAGCCGGGCTACCGGATCTTCGACATCACGCCCAACGGGCCCGGAGCCGGCATCCTCGCCAATTGCGTCGCGACGGTCGGCGACGACAAGACGAAAGGGCAAATCTTCATCGGCACCAATTGGGTCAATATCCAGGCCGCGACCCAGTATCAGTTCTACATTCTCGACACGGGGCCCGAAGGGTTCAAGCTCACCGACCGTTTGTGGGACCTCGCCACGGAATGACACAACGGCAAGACGAGGTTGCTTTCCGCGTCACAACGCCCGATGGCGCGGCACTGGCGGTCTACGCCTTTGGCGGCCCGGCCGATGCGCCCGTGCTGCTATTCGGGCACGCGAACGGGCTCGCGGCCCAATGCTATGCGCCGTGGCTCGGGATGCTGGCGGCCGAGCTGAGGGTGTTTGCGTTCGATGCGCGCGGGCACGGTCTTTCCTTCGCGCCCAAAGGCCCTCTCGAGACAGTGTTCGCCGTCGACCGCATGGCGGACGATCTTGTCCTCCTGACACGCGCCGTCGCCGAAGCCGCAGGGGTCACGCGCGTTGCCTGGTGCGGGCATTCGCTGGGTGCCGCATCGGCACTGCGGCTTGCGGCGCTTGGCCGTGCGCCCGACTGGAGCGCGCTCATTGCGTTCGAGCCACCAGTTTTCCCGCCGCCCGGCACGCGCGCCCACGCCGAGGCGGCCGTGAAGCAGGCGCGTCTCGTCGCCGGAACGCTGAAGCGCCGCACGCGCTGGGCGAGCCCTGAGGCGTTGGCGCAGCGTCTCAGGGGCAGTGGACTTTATGCGCGCTATCGCGACGACATGCTGACCGCGCATTGCTGCGCCATCCTCAAGCCCGTGCCCGATGGCGGGTTCGAGTTGCGCTGTTCGCCGGCGATCGAGAGCTTCATCTTCGGCAGTCACGGCGACGCCGATACCTGGGCGCGCCTTGGCACGATTGCGGGTGCCGTCGATCTCATCGGCGGCGATCCGGCAACGCCCGAAAATGATTGGGTATCGAGCGCGCTGCCCGAAATGGCGGCAGCCATTCCGCATGCGCGGCTCGAGATGCTGCCCGGTGCGGGGCATCTCATCATCGCCGAGCAGCCCGAATGGTGTGCGAACGCGGTAATGCAGCGGCTGCGGTAGCGTTCCATGCCGGATTCGCGGGCCGGCCATGCGTAAGTCTGGATTTTGGCCGGTCTCGCGCGTTCCTATCTAACCTTTCAAGAAGTAGCCAGCCAACCACGCTGGCGGCCAGGCTCCCATGCCAGGCTCCTCCTCGAGAGGGACTTCCGGCGCCCGACCATCCCCCCTGGCCGGGCGCCTTCATGTCGGCTCAGTCGAAATGGTGGATGTCGAACAGCGCGAGCCCGTCGGCGTCGGTCGGGCGCGCCAGCGCGTCGGGATGGCGCAGGGTTCGCGAGGCGTCGATATAACCGCTGCGCCAATGCTCTTCCATGCTGAAGCGCGAGAACTCGTAATCCTTGTTGTCGCCCTCGTAGTGACGGGCGTGATAGATGAGCTCGACGATGCGATAGACCTTGTGATCGGCCAGCGCCGACAGGGTTTCGTACTCGGGGGTTTGCCGCAGGCTGTCCGGAAGCTGATCGCACAACTTGGCAAAGGCGTGACGAAGATGCTGCGTGTTCCGGAAGCGGTCGGTGTTCTCGCGCGTGCGGCTTGAATAGAGGATTTCCTTTTGCCGCGTCGCGACTTCGGAAATGCTTTGAGGGAAGTCGCCATGCGCGGCCCAAAGGTCGACCTGGAAGGCGAGCGTGTCGCGCCGCGGCCCGAATTGCAGCACCCATTGCAGCGGCGTGTTGGAGACGAGCCCGCCATCCCAATAATGCTCGCCGTCGATCTCGGTGGCGGGGAAGCCCGGCGGAAGCGAGCCTGAAGCGATCACGTGCTCCGCCCGGATGCGATGCTTCGTCGTGTCGAAATAGACGAAATTGCCCGAGCGCACGTTGACCGCGCCCGACGAATAGCGCATCGCGCCGGAATTGATCCGATCGAAATCGACGAGCCCTTCGAGCGTCGCCTTGAGCGCCGACGTGTCGTAATAGCTCGTCGCGTCGATGGTCCCGCGCGGCTGGTGCCAGGGACCGGGAAGCCGC
>DATJLY010000428.1:0-3781 GCA_035509095.1 Allostellaceae bacterium
ATCCTCGATCCCAAGACCAACAGCGTGAGCTCCTACCACGCGCCGGTGCGCGATCCCAGCATGCCGGAATCGCTTGGCCCGGGACACGCGGCGATGCTGAAGCCGACCATGCCGTCGGCCTATTGGGGCGACGAGAAGATCTGGTCCAACCGCATCAACAACCACAATCAGATGTTCGACGAGAAGGGCCGGCTGTGGCTCACCGTGGCGGTGCGCGGCGTCCCCAACCCCGACTGGTGCAAGCAGGGCTCGACCCTGATCTCGGCGCAGCTCTTCCCGCTCGCCACGAGCCACCGTCAGCTCGCGATGCTCGATCCCAAGACCGGGAAATACACGTTCGTCGATACATGCTTTGACACCCATCACCTGCAATTCGGCTTCGACGCCAACGACACGCTGTGGACGAGCGGCGGCGGACCGGTGCTGGGCTGGCTCAATTCCAAGATGTTCGACGAAACGGGCGACGTGCAGAGGTCCGAGGGTTGGACCGCGTTCATCCTCGACACCAACGGCAACGGCAAGCGCGACGCCTATGTCGAGCCGAAGGACCCGGTCGATCCCACCAAGGACAAGCGCATCAATGGCGGCTTCTACGCCATCATGCCCAACCCCGCCGACGGCTCGGTCTGGGGCAGCGTCGGCGTCTTCGGCGGGCCCGGCGGGGTCGTGCGCGTCGCGCTCGGCGACAACCCGCCGCAAACCGCGATCTCGGAAGTCTACAACGTCCCCTCGCCGGGGTTCGGGCCGCGTGGCGCCGACATCGACAGCAAGGGCGTGGTGTGGGTGTCGCTCGGCAGCGGCCATCTTGCGAGCTTCGACCGCAGCAAGTGCAAAGGCCCGCTCAACGGCCCCAAGGCCACCGGCAACCAATGTCCCGAAGGCTGGAGCTTCTATCAATATCCGGGCCCCGGCTTCGACGGCATCGGCAAGAACAGCGCCGAGGCGAGCTACTATACCTGGGTCGATCAGCACGACACGTTCGGCCTCGGCAAGGACGTGCCGATCTCGACCGGCAACGAGAACGATGCGCTCCTCGCGCTGAAGGACGGCAAGTGGGTCATCCTCCGCGTGCCCTATCCCCTGGGCTTTTATGCCAAGGGTCTCGACGGCCGCATCGACGATCCGAACGGCGGCTGGAAGGGCAGGGGCCTTTGGGCCACGGAAGGCGACCGCACGCCCTGGCTCAAAGAGGGCGGCAAGGGCATGAAGCCCGTCGTCTATCACTTCCAGCTGAGGCCGGACCCGATGGCGGATTGAGGGCCGAAACCACCCACCAAGCAATCCTCTCCGCTCTTGGGAGCGGAGAGGATAGAGCGTGATTATGCCACCGCGTGCCGAAGCTTCAGCGGCGCGTCGTCGGTGCCGAGATCGATGCGGCGGCCGTCCTTGATGACATAAGCGAGGTGGCGGCCGCCTTGCAGCACCGTGATGTCGGCGACCGGATCGCGCTTCAGCACGATCACGTCGGCGAGTTTCCCCGGCGCCAGCTCGCCGACCTCGCCGTCGAGGCCCATGACGAACGCGTTGCCCTTGGTCGCCGCCGAGATCGCCTCGATCGGCGAGAAGCCGCCATAGCGCACCAGGATCTCGGCCTCCTTGGCATGGAGCTCGCCCACCGGCATGAAGCTGTTGTTGCCGCTGTCCGATCCCAAAAGAAGCCGGATGCCCAGTTCCTTCGAGCGCTGCATCAACGAGACGATATTGTCGAAATGCCGCTTCATGCGGTTCAGGTCGAGCTGCACCTGCTCGGGGCCGACGCGCTGGCCTTCCTCCAGCACCTGCCACAAGAAGGTCGCGGTCGGCAGGATCGGGATGCCGGCCTTCGCCACCGCCTCGAGGTCGGCGTCGGTCGCGAGGTCGGCATGCACGATCCAATCGACCCCGGCCTCGGCCGCCGCGCGCGTCGAGCCCGCGCCGCGCGAATGGATGGCGACGCGCAGCTTGCGGCGATGCGCCTCGGCCGCGACGGCCGCGATCTCCTCGCGCGCCAGCATCTGCGTGGCGCCGGACCGGCTGTCCGCCATCTTGATGAAGTTGACGCCGTGCTTGTCCTGGCGCCGCACCTCGGTGACCATGTCGGCGGCGCTGTTGCAGAGGATTCCGATCGAATGATCGGGCGTGCCGACCCACGACGGATCGTCATCCTCGATGCAGCCGAAGGCGACGATCATGCGGCCGGCGCAATGGATGCGCGGGCCTTCCATCACGCCAAGCCGCACCGCCTCGCGCACGCCCACATCGATGAAATAGGTCCCGCCCGGCACGGCGATGCTGGTGACGCCGGCACGCAGCGCCTTCTGCGCATTGCGCGCGGCCTTCAAGGTGTTGAGCTCGGGCCGGACATTGCCGCGCCCCATGCCTTCGCCCGCGAGCTTCGGATAGCCGTAGGAGAGATGGACATGCGCGTCGATGAGGCCGGGCATAATCCAGTGGCCCGTCGCGTCGATCACCTGCGCTTCGTCGAGCGCGAGGCCCGGCGGCACCGCGCCGACGCTCTTGATGCGGTTGCCTTCGATCACGAGCGCGTCGTTCTTGCGCGGCGGCGCGCCCGAACCGTCGATCAAGGTGCCGTTGCGGATGACGAGGGCGGGGCTGGGCATGGCGATCGATCCTCCTGACAAAATCTAGCACGCGGCCTCATAGAAAGCCGGCTCCATGCCCGCGGCGCGGCGCGCCGCATCGTTGAAGGGCGGCTTCAATGCGCCTTTAAAATGTGCGCGCACGAGCCCGCGCCAGGTGTCCGCCGGATCGAGCGCGCGCTGCGCGCATTCCCAGCGGAACCAGCGCACGCCCGCCGCGACATGACCGATCTCGTCGGCGAGCAGAATCCTGAGCGCCGCCGCGCTTTCGGGATCGCCGTTGCGGTCGAGCCGCAGGATCATCGCCGGCGTCACGTCGAGCCCACGCGCTTCGAGCACCAGCGGCACCACGGCAAGCCGCGCCAGCAGATCGCCCGCGGTCGCCTCCGCCGCCTCCCACAGCCCGTCATGCGCCGGCAGATCGCCATAGCGCGCGCCGGCCGCGCCAAGCCGCGTCGTGATGAGCGCGAAATGCTCCGCCTCTTCGGCCGCCACCGCGATCCAGTCGTCGTGGAAGTCCCGCGGCAGGTCGGGCCCGCCAAAGCGCGCGACGAGGTCCCAGGCAAGGTCGATCGCGTTGAGCTCGATATGGGCAAGCGCATGTAGAAGCGCGATCCGTCCTTCGCGTGATCTCGCGGCGCGCCGGCGCGGCATGTCACGCGGCGGCTGCAGCTCGGGAAGCGCGGGCCGTGCCGGGCGGTCCGGCAGGCGCGCCTCGCCGCCGAGGGCGAGCCGGCCCGCGCGCCAATCCTCCGCAAAGCGCCGGGTGAGGGCGACCTTCTCCGCGGGGTCCGACGCGCCGAGCACCGCGCAGCCGGCACCGTTGACGCTCGCCGTCACGGCGCCTTCAGCGCCGCGAGCACCTCGTCGACATGGCCCGGCACCTTGACCTTGTGCCACACCTTCTTCACCACGCCCTTCTCGTCGACGAGGAATGTGGCGCGCTCGATTCCCATGTATTTGCGGCCATACATGCTCTTCTCGACCCACACGCCATATTTCTCGGTGACCTTGCCTTCGATGTCGGCGGCCAGCGTGAAGGGAAGCTCGTATTTCTTCTTGAACTTGTCGTGCGAGGCGACGCTGTCGCGCGAGACGCCGATCACCACGGCGTCGGCCTTCTTGAAATTCGGGAAGGTATCGCGGAAGCCGCATGCCTCGGCGGTGCAGCCGGACGTGTCGTCCTTCGGATAGAAATAGAG
>DATJLY010000429.1:0-3035 GCA_035509095.1 Allostellaceae bacterium
CCGCGGAGAGGTTCATGGCGTTGCGGAACGCGGTGTCGGCGAACATCGCCTTCACCAGGTCCTGGCAGTCGTCGAAGGTACCCTCGACGGCAATGGCGTGAACGTTGGAGGACGGTACCGTGGTCATCTGCCGGCGCTGCACCTCGGAAACCCGGCCATGGGGATAAAGGATGAAGAGATCGACGGACGCGCGGTCGCGGCACGCTTCGATCGCGGCCGACCCGGTGTCGCCCGATGTGGCACCGACCACCGTCACCCGCTCGCCGCGCCGCGTCAGCACCGCATCGAGGAGCGGCCCCATGAGCTGCAGCGCGTAATCCTTGAACGCCAGGGTCGGCCCATGGAACAGCTCCATGAGCCAAAGGCCGGCGTCGATCTGCTTCAGAGGCGCGACCGCCTCGTGCGCGAAGCTGCGATAGGCCGATTCGACCATCCGCCGCCACGCCGGGCCCTCGATCACGCCGTCAAGGAACGGCTCGATCACCTTTGCCGCGATCTCGGCGTAACTTTGCCCTGCGAACGCGGCGATCGTGTCGTGATCGAGGCGAGGCCATGTCTGCGGCACGTACAGCCCGCCATCGCGCGCCAGTCCCGACACCAAAGCCGCCTCGAAAGGCAGCCGTTCGGGCGGTACGTGACCGTCGCGTGTCGAAATATAGGGCATGGCGTCAAGAAAAGTCGGTGGCGAAACGAGGCAGAAGGCTAGCGCCGCCGGTGAGGCCTCGCAAGACAACGGTAAAGTGATTAAATATCAATAAGTTATGTGTATCTGCGCCGCAGGTGGCGAAGGAAGATATCCGTGCCGAGAGGGGCGCCGGTGGCACTCTCTACGAGCGCCGATGTCGAGACGCGCGAGCCTTTTCCATGCACGTTGACGCGGAGCCACGCGAAAAGCGGCGCGAATTCTCCCTTGGCAATGCCCGGCGCGATCGACGGGTCCGCGACCTTGGCGGCGGCGAAGAGTTGCGCCGCCGTCATCGCGCCCAACGTGTAGGTCGGGAAATAACCCCATGCGCCGTCATACCAGTGCACGTCCTGGAGACAGCCGAGCCGGTCGTCGGGCGGCACGATTCCCAAAAGCTCGCGCATGCCCTGGTTCCACGCCGCCGGCAGATCGGCGAGATCCAAGTCGCCGGCGACGAGCGCGCGTTCGAGGCGATAGCGCAGGATGACATGCGCGGGATAGGTCACCTCGTCGGCATCGACCCGGATGAACCCCGGCTCGACCCGCGTATAGAGGCGGTAGAGGTTGTCGGCGTCCCACGCCGCGCCCGATCCGCCGAAGCAGTCCCGCAGAAGCGGCGCCGCGAACTCGAGAAACTCGCGCGAGCGGCACACCTGCATCTCGACGAGAAGGGATTGGCTCTCGTGGATGCTCATGCCGCGCGCATCGCCGACCGGCTGTTGCCGCCACGCGTCCGGCAGCCCGCGCTCGTAAAGCGCATGTCCGGTCTCGTGCAGGACGCCCATCAGGGCGCGCGTGAAATTCGCTTCATCATAGCGCGTGGTGATGCGCACATCGTCCGGCGTGCCGCCGCAAAACGGATGCAAGCTGATATCGAGGCGCCCGTGGGCGAAGTCGAAGCCAAGCCGCTCCATCAGCATGACGCCGGCCTTGCGCTGCGTCTCGATGGGGAAGGGGCCGGGCGGCAAGCCTGGCGGCTTTCCGCGCGCCTGACGCTCGAGTGCCGCCGCCAGGATCGGCGGCAGCTCTTTTGCCAGCACCGCGAAGAGCCGGTCGATCTCGTCCGTGCTGCCGTCGGGCTCGTACTGGTCGAGCAGCGCTTCGTAGGGGCTCTTGCCCAGCCGGTCCGCGCGGGCGGCGGCTTTTTCGCGCACCAGAGCCAGGAGGTGGCGCAACGGCGGCAGGATCGACGCGAAATCGTTGGCGGGCCGCGCCTGGCGCCACGCCATCTCGCATGCATTGGCCGCTTTGGACAAGGCCGCGACGAGGTCCGCCGGCAGCGCCGTCGCCTGGTTCCATTGCCGGCGCATCTCGTGCAGATTGGGCAACTGCCACTCGTCGAGCGACTCGTCCTCGGCGGCGACGAGAAGATCGGGCAGAGCGGGATCGCTCAACACCTCGTGGCACACGACGCGCAACGTGGCGAGCTGCTCGGCCCGTGCGCCGGCGCCGCCTTCCGGCATCATGGTGGCCATGTCCCAATGCAGCATTGCGGCCGCCTCGCGCAGCGCGTTGAGGCGTCGGAACCGGGCCTCGAGCTCCTGATAGGCGCTGTTTCTCATGGCCTCGCTCCGCGCTTCAGCACGATGCGGAGATAGACGATCACGAGCGCCGCCGCCAGCAGGTACCAGGTGATGGCGTACTGGAGATGATTGTTCGGCAGGTCGAGCAGGGTCTGTCCGCCGATCGGGTATCTGGCGCCGGGCTCGCGGTCCGCATCGATATAGAACGGCAACACCGGGCCAACCCCTGCCGCCTTGCCCATCGCGTCCGGGTCGACATAGAACCAGGTGCCTTGCGCCGGCGCGTTCTCGGGCGTGAACCACGAGGGCTTGCCGGCGGCAAGGCGGAGCAATCCCGTGACCTCGATTTCGGGCGCGGCGGGACTGGCGAAGACGGGATTGGCGCGGGCCACGTCTTCCGGCACGAACCCGCGATCGATCAGCACGGCACCGCCGTCCGCGAGCGCGAAGGGCGCCACGACATGAAACCCCTGATCGCCGTCGCGCGAGATCGCGTGCAGATAGAGCGGCTTGCCGACATAGTGGCCGACCGCGCGCACGTGATGATATTCAAGCCCCTGCGCCGCCGCTTGCGTCGTCGGCAGCGGCACCGGCGACGCCGCGACGCCGGCCGCGCGCTCGGCGATGAGTCTCTCCTTCCAGCCGAGCCGCTGGACCTGCCACGTGCCGAGTCCCAAGAGAAGCGCGAGGCCGAACGCCGTGAACAGCGTCGGTCCGACCAGGGACTTGCGGGGCATCGTGTCAGCGCGCATATGCCGCAAGCCTAGTCGGAGGAGCGATGAGCGAGCAGGAGGCGTCTCGCATCGAGGTGGAATGCTGCATCGCGG
>DATJLY010000430.1:0-8688 GCA_035509095.1 Allostellaceae bacterium
GCCGAATTTATAGAGCACGATGAAGGCGAGGATCACCCAGGCCGCCTCGCGCCCCAGGATGTCGGAGAAGGGCGCCACCACCGCGTCGGCGAACGCGGCACGCCGCGCGCCCAACGGCGCAGGCGGCTCGCGCATCGCCAACGCCGCAACGGCGCCCACCGACAACAGCGCCGCCATCACCTCGTAGGTGCGCGCCCAGCCGAAGAACGTCGCGAGATAAAGCGCGCCGGCGGTCGACGCCACCATCCCCACGCGATAGCCCAATTGCGTCGCCGCGGCGCCGGCACCTTGCTCGCGCTCGCCCAGAAGCTCGATGCGAAAGGCATCGATCACGATGTCCTGGCTCGCCGACAGGAACGCGACCAGCACCGCAAGCGCCGCCACCGCGACGGGTGCCCGCGCGGGATCGCCCGCGCCCAACGCGACGAGCGCCAGGGCAAGCGCGGCTTCAATCGCCAGCATCCATCCGCGCCGCCGTCCAAGACGGGTCGTGACGAGCGGCAGCACCAGCCAATCGACCGCCGGCGCCCACAGGAATTTCAGCGTATAGGCGAGCCCCACCCCGGCGAAGAGCCCGATCGCGGCCAGCGAGACATGCGCCTCGGTGAGCCAGATGGCGAGCGTCGAGCCGGTGAGCGCCAGCGGCAGCCCGCTCGCAAATCCCATCGCCGCGATCGCGACGATGCGGGGATCGCCATAGATTTTGAGAGAGGCGAGCGTGCCCGCGCGCATTCCAATCAAATGATCGTGCGCACAACTCTCCCTCTCCGCCCTTGGGGGCGGAGAGGGGCGGGGTGAGGTGAGGGACTCTCAGGCACCGCCCTGGAATCCCTCACCTCACCTAACGTCTTCGCCCCCAAGGGCGGAGAGGGATACATAAAAGGTGCGAATTCCATCAGAGGGGGATCCGCCGCAATGCGGCGGGATCAGGGCTTCGCCTTGTCGGCGTCGGCGGCCACCTGCATTTTGACGATATGGTCGGGATCGCTGACCGTGCCGTTATTGGCCTGATCGCCCTTTTTGATGTCGTCGACGAATTCCATGCCCTGGGTCACTTGGCCGAACACCGTGTACTTGCCGTCAAGGAACGGCGCCGGCGCAAAGCAGATGAAGAACTGGCTGTCCGCGCTGTCAGGGTCGGCAGCGCGCGCCATCCCGACGGTGCCGCGCACGAAATGGGCCTGGCTGAACTCGGCCTTGAGCTTCTGGCCCGATCCGCCGGTGCCGTCGCCGCGCGGGTCGCCCGTTTGCGCCATGAAGCCGGCGATGACGCGGTGGAAGGCAAGCCCGTCATAGAAGCCGCGCCGGGTCAGCTCCTTGATGCGCGCCACCGTGTTGGGCGCGAGATCGGGACGCAGCTCGATGACGACGCGGCCTTTGGGCACGTCGAGATAGATCGTGTTCTCGGGATCGGCAGCCATCGCGGGACCTCGCAGGGCAAAGAGCAGGACGGCCACGATTGCGGCGATCCGGAATCGAAAAAGCATCACGGGGAAAATCCGTCACCAGGATCGGGAGCAGCGACCTTATATCCCCGGCGGCAGGTTGAACAGCCCCTTCGGCAGGCTCTTTATATGGGCGATCACCTCGTCGGCGCGGATCACGTCGGCATATTTCGCGTGCATGTCGCAGAGATTGATCGCGTGGCTCGCCTGCGAGCGGTCGAAGCAGCCTTCTTCGATGACGGTGGTGCGCAGATTGTAGCTGAAGGAATCGAGCACCGTCGCGCGCACGCACCCGCTGGTCGTCGTGCCGCACACGATGACGCTGTCGCAGCCCAAAAGCGTCAGATAGCTCAGCATGTTGGTGCCATGGAACCCCGACGGCTTCTGCTTCGGCACCACGATGTCGCGCGGGCCCGGCGCGATCTGCGGCATGATCTCGTTGCCGTCCAGGTTGCTTTGCCGCACCACCGGCGCTTCGGCCTCGCGGTTGTTCTTCCAGGACCAGCTTCCATTGTCCCAATTGTCGGCGCGGCGGATGCCGGTCGTGTAGATGACCGGGATCTCGGCCTCGCGCGCGGCATCGATGACGCGTTTCAGCACGGGAAGCGCGTCCCATGCATCCTCGCCGCAGGAATTGCGCCAGCGCTTGATCGAGTCGAGGATCGGCTCGCGCTTGTCGCCGCAGAAGGCATAGTTGACGTCGATGACGAGGAGCGCCGGCCGCTTGCCCCACCCCGCGCGCGAGCCATAGCCCGCGGCCGCGAACACGGCCTTGTCCTGCTCGGTCAAGAATTTCATCCAAACGGGCTCGGTCATCGCATGCTCCTTACGTCGAGTGATCCAACGTCAGCTTATGGGCGCCGGCCTGTCAAGGGCGCGGCGACGGCAGCGCAAGCGACGCGGCATAGGCGCCGCGGTCGATGAGCGGGCGCGGCTCGGTCGCGCGTTCCGGCCCGCGCCAGGACAAGGTCGCGAAGCTTCGGCACTGGCCGCAAAGCGGGGTCCAGGTCGCGCTTTCGCCGCCGCACGCCTCGCACACCCAGGCGGCATCGGGCACGCTCGCTGCCGCGGCGCGCGCGAGCCAGGTGCGCGCGGCCGCGTGGTCTTCGTGCTCCGCCATCTCGATTTCGGCCATGAGGCGCGAGACGCGCGGCGGCGCACGCTCCTCGCCCTCGGGCAGGGCGGCGCCCAGATGGCGCCTCGCTTCGCCCCACAGTTTCGCTTCGAGCGCAGATGTCGCGAGCGCGATCCGGCTTTCGACATGCTCGGCCGCGAACGCCGCCAGCCGCTCCATGCGCTTCATCCGCTCGAGCACCGGCTCGTCGGCATGGATCGCGCGATAGGCCGCGGCGATATCGGGATGCGGCGCCGCGCGCCAGGCGGCCTCGAGCGCGCGCCGGGCGCGCCGCATCTGGCCCCGCGCGCCCAGCATGCGCCCGTACCGCGCCGCCACCGGCGCGAAGCTCGGCTCGATCGCATGGGCCTTGCCGGCAAGCCGCATCGCGTCGCTCGCGCGGCCGGCTTCCTCGGCGGCCTTGGAATCCTGTAGCAGCAGCACAGCATGCCGGTGGCGGCTCGTCGCCGCCGACAGCACCTTGCGCTTCGTCGCCTCGATCAAGGTCGCCTCGGCGTCCCGCCAGCGCCCCGCGCGCGCCTGCAGCTCGAGGAGATGGCTCATCACCCACGGCGTGCGCGGCCGCAATGCCTTGGCGCGCTCGACGAGCCCGATCGCCGCCGCTTCATCGCCGGCACGCAAGGCCTGCATCACGAGGCCGCGCAGCCCCAGGAACTCGGTCTCGGCGCGTTCCAGCATGGCGTGGAAATAGCGCCGGGCCGCGCCTTCATCGCCGTTGAGCTGCGCCGCCTGCGCCGACAGCAGCAGCGTGAGCGGCGGCTCGGCCAGCAGCGTGTCGGCCTTGCGGGCGAGCTTTTGCGCTTCCTCGGCGTCGCCTGCCGCGACCGCCACCATGCCCTGCGTCAACGCGCGATAGCCGTCGCGCCGCCGTCGCTCGCGGCGCGCGCGCGACCAGGTGCCGGGCCCCCGCATCAGCATCCGCGCGACCATCCACAAGAGAGCCAGGACAAGCGCGGCGCCCGCCACGCTCAGCGCCGCGACGCCGAGGCTCGTGCCGATCACCCAGCGCCCATAGGTGATGTCCACGGTGCCGGGGTGGTCGGCGACGAACACCGCCGCCACGATGACGACGATGATCGCGATGATCGCGGGCAGCGCGCGCATCAGGGCTGTCCGCTCTTGACGAGCGTCGCCTCGATCTGCTCTGCGAGCGCCGCGACCGCGTGCTCGGCGTCGAGGCGCGCCTCGATCTGCGCGAGGAACGGCGCCGCCGCCTCGGCCTCCTTGCCGCTCAGCTGCTTCAGCGCCGCGGCCGCGTCCTCGAGATTGCCGCGATGGATCGCGAGCCGGGCCTTCGCGATCACGGGCGCCGACGGGCTGTCCGCGCCGTCGACGCGGCGGATGGTGACGAGCCCTTCGATGCGCGCGAGCACGCGCGCGGAAAAATCCTCGGGCTCCGGCGCAGGCGCGGCCGCTCCGGCGGCGATGATCGCCGGCTCGGTCCGGGTGCGGAACTCGCCGGCGAGAAGCGCACGCTCGAGCAGCCCCGTTTGCGCATGGGCCTCGAGCGGCTTCAGCAGCGCCGGATCGACGCCCAGCGCGGCGAGCGCGTCGAGCTCGCTCGCATAAGGGCCCGAGCCCGCAAGCGCCGCGCGCAGATCGGCAACCGCCGCGAGCCGCGCCGCATCCTTGGGATCGCCCGCGGCCGTCGCGGCCGAAAGGCTCGCGGTCTTCGCCTCGAGCGTGTCGAGCCGCGCCGCGAGTTTCTGGGTCGCGTCACCCGCGGCCTTTTGCGCCGCGTCCGCAAGCGCGGCGGCGTCGGGCGCTGCGGCCGTGCTCTTCGCCTCGAGCGCGGCGACGCGCGAGCGCAAATCGGCAAGCGGTGGCGGCTCGGCCGGTGGCTCGCGCGCTTGCGCCTCGAGCCGCGCGATCCGCGCCTCGTCGTCGGCAAGGCGCGAATCCGTGCCCCACGGCAGAAGCGGCACCCAATAAGGCCCGGTGCCCGCGAGCGCCACGAGCAGCACCGCGACCAACAGCACCCACAGCCCCGCCCGGCCGCGCTTTGCCCGCGGCGGCGGCTCCGGCGAAGGCGGCGGTTCAGGCGGCGGCTCCGGCGGCGGCGCGCCCTCTTCCGGTATTGGCTCGAGCGTCATCGCGGTTCGGCCAGCGCGCGGTCGAGCGCGTCGAGGAGCGATGTCATGGTCGGCGCGCGTGCGACATGAATGATCCGGACGAGGCCCGCGAGACGGACCGCCACCGCCGGGCTCAAGGCGATGCCGATCATGCCGGCGCATCGCGCCTCGAGGCCGGCCTCGCGCGCGAGCCTAGCAAAGGCGGCGGCGGTTCGGGGAGAGAAAAACAGCGCCGCGCCAATGGCGCCGGCTTGGATCTCCGCAAGTGCCGCCGCCCCGAACCGTTCCGCCGGCAGGGCCTCGTAAAGGATCGCGCGCCGCACCTCGAACCCCGCGCCGCCCAGCGTGCCGGCGAGGTCGCCGGTGCCGGCGCTTCCCGCCGCATGGATCAGGGCGCCGTCCGCCGGCCGGACCCGCTCGCGCACCAGCGCCGCCAAATCCTCGGCATTGCCGCCGGCGCTCGTCGTCGCGGCAAATCCCGCGCGCCTTGCCTCGGCCGCCGTCATATCGCCCACCGCATAGGCCGAAAGATCGCGCCGCGCCGTCGCCGCGGCAAAGGCGCGCACGCCGTTGGCGCTCGTGAACAGCACGGCCTGCGCGCCGGGAAGCAGTGGCGACAGGATGTGGGCGCCATCCTCGCCGAGCCGGATGCGGATGAGCGGCTCCATGACCGGCTCGATCCCGCGCTGGCGCAGCGCCGCCGCGAGCGAAGCCGATTGCTCTTCCGGCCGGGTGACGAGCGCCTTCACTTAAAAGAGGTCCGCGCCGGCGCGCCGCCGCAATTCCTCGCCCGCGTCGCGGCCCATCGCGACCGCATCGGTAGCACCGCCCTCGCGGCGCGTGCGATGGATCGCCTTGCCGTCGGGCCGGATCACCAGCGCGTCGAGGATGACGCGCTGCTGCGCGAACGTGGCGAGCGCGCCGATCGGCGTGCGGCACGATCCGTCGAGCGCGGCGAGCAACGACCGCTCGGCATCCGCGGCGACATGGGCGGCGCGATCGTCGATCGCGCGGACAAGGGCGCGCGTGCGCGCGTCGTAAGCCCTGATCTCGATCGCGATGATGCCCTGCCCGGCCGATGGCAGCATGATGTCGGGTTCGAGCACGCACGAGATGCAGTCGGTCCGGCCGAGCCGGTGCAGACCCGCCACCGCCAGCACGGTCGCCGTGACGTCGCCCGCCGCGAGCTTCGCGAGGCGCGTGCCGACATTGCCGCGCATCGGCACGACCCTCAGATCGGGCCGGTGATGAAGAAGCTGCGCGGTGCGGCGGATCGACGCTGTGCCGACGGTCGCACCCGGCATAAGAGCCGCAAGCGAGGCGGCATTGCCCGACGCGATGAGCGCGTCGCGCGGATCCTCGCGCGGCAGGCAGGCGGCGAGCGCAAGGCCCAGCGGCAGCTCGGTCGGCATGTCCTTCAGGGAATGGACGGCAAGATCGATCGTGCCGGCGTAGAGCGCTTCCTCGATCTCCTTGGTGAAAAGGCCTTTGCCGCCTTCCTCGGCGAGCGTGCGCGAAGAGGGGCGGTCGCCGCTCGTGCGGATCGGAACGATCTCGATCGCAAGAGGTCCGCCCAGCGACGGGTGCGCCTTGGCGAGCCGCACCCGCGTCTCCTCGGCCTGTTTGAGCGCGAGGGGACTGCCGCGCGTACCAAGGCGCAAAAGCGAGGCCATGGCGGGTTCTAGGAGAGCGACCCCGCGAAGGGAAGGGGCGCACGGCAGCGTAAAGCGGACTTTTGCCGCCCGCCCGCCGATCCTACCTTCTCGTCCATGAAAGCGAAGACGGTCGTCGTCAACGACAAGATGCAGCGCGGCTATCGCTACACGCTGACGGCGCGGGCGGGCCGCGATTTCGGTCCGGAGTTTTCACCGGAGCTGACGCCCAAGGAGATGCTGGCGCTCGGCGTTTTCGGCGGCAAGTACATGACCGATTGCCGGCGCGAATTCCCGGCGGACTGGTTCGCGACGGCGAAGCTGTCGCCGCACGGTCACGACCCGGCGCTCAATTATTTCGGCGTGTCGGCGAGCCAGCCACTGTCGGTGTGGCGGGAAAAGGGTTGGATTTCGCCGCACGATCCGCGCGGCTGGTTCCAATGGTATTGCCGCTATTATCGCGGCCGCCGCATCCCGGACGAGGATGCGCGTCAGATCAAGCGCTGGCGCGCGATGCGCCGCCACGTGCGGCAGATCGAAATGAATTGTCAGCCCGCCGACCACGCCTGCCGCCCGCGTCAGCGCCAGGCGCTGCTGCAATGGGCCTATGACAGCCGGAAGATTTGACCGGCCGGGTTCAGGCGGCGCGCATCACGAAGTCCACGTGAACGGCGTCATAGGGGAAGATGATCTTCCCGCCCTCGGCGCGGTCCAGCACCCCCGCATTCAAAAGCGCGTGAACGTCGCCATGGACCGCCTTCACGTCACGATCGACGCGGCGGGCGACCTCGCGAATGGCAACCGGCCCGGCGCCGGCCATCGCGCGAAGCACGGCCCATCGCTTCGGCGACAATACCTTCCAGAGAAGCTCGGCCGACGCGAAGCTGATGAAAGCGCCTTGCTCCTTGCCTCGGAACGCGCGGCGCAGTCTCGCCTTCGTCTCTTTCGCCGACGCGACGCCGATCGTGACCGTCGTCATACGGGCCTCCATCTGTCGATCTCTCGCCAAAAATCGCGCATTAGCTGTTCAAGTCCGGTGAACACATAGGGTACCTCGCGTGCGCCGACGTGCTTGTGATCGCCTTTGCCCGTTTCATTGTCGAACCTCAGCACACACGCCTCATCGACGACAAACGCCAAGCGGTACTTGAACGGATGCTTGCAGGCTGGAAGCGGGCTCGGCAGCTTCCAAACCACCAGCTCCGCGAAACGGTTGCCGCTCAAGATTCTCCTTTCCCGAAGGAGCAATTCCGCTTCCATGTTGGATTTTAGACCAACAGTTGCAGGATATTCAACGCGCCCCCAATCCGCTTGCGAGCCGGGGCGACCGGCCGCTACCGTTACGCGGCGGATCGGGCTCCGGGGACACGGACATCATGGCGGCGTTGGGCGGAAGAGAGCGGCTTCTCGAGATCGTCAAGGAAAAGTCGCTGTTGAAAGGCCGGTTCCAGCTCGCCTCGGGCGGGTTCAGCGACTATTACCTCGACATGAAGCCGACGACCTTCGACGCGGAAGGCGCGTCGCTTGTCGCGGACATCGTCTATTCGATGATGAGCGGCGATGACGACGTGACGGCGATCGGCGGCCTCGAGCTGGGCGCGGTTCCGGTCATCGTCGCCGTTTGCGCGCGAAGCTGGCCCGACCGGCCCATGGCCGGCTTTGTCGTTCGCAAGGAGAAGAAAGGCCATGGCACCGATCAGAAGATCGACGGCTGCTTCAAGGACAATGCCACCGTCATCCTGATCGAGGATGTCACGACCAAAGGCGGATCGGTGATGCAGGCGGTGCGCGCGGTGCGCGAGCGCGGCGCCACCGTGAAGAAGATCATCACGCTCGTCGATCGGCTGGAAGGCGCGGCCCAGAACCTCGCCGCCGAAGGCATCACGCTGGTTCCCGTCTTCACCGCGCGCGAGCTGCTCGCGTGATGGCGATCTGTCTTTTTCCGTCATTGCCGGGCTTGACCCGGCAATCCATGGACCCCCGGGTCAAGCCCGGGGGTGACGGAAAAAGGCGGCGGGTCGCGACCGGGTGATCTGACGCCGCGGCCGCCATGCTGGTCCTGGGCATCGAGACGAGCTGCGATGAGACGGCCGCTGCGGTCGTGAGCGACCGCGCGCCGCGCATCCACGCCAATCTCGTTCTGTCGCAGCTTGCGGAGCACCGTCCTTATGGCGGCGTCGTGCCCGAGATCGCGGCGCGCGCGCATCTCGACCATCTCGACGGCTTGATCGCGCGCGCCTTGGACGAGGCCGGGATCGGCGTCGACGCGCTCGACGCGGTCGCGGCGACCGGCGGGCCTGGCCTCATCGGCGGCGTCATCGTCGGCGTGATGGCGGCAAAGGCGATGGCGCTCGCGCGCGGGGTCCCTTTCATCGCGGTCAATC
>DATJLY010000431.1:0-6391 GCA_035509095.1 Allostellaceae bacterium
CTGTTCACGCCCGAGGGCGAGACCGTCTCGATCGGCATCGGTCTGCCGATGTTCATCCGCGGCATGGGCGAGGTGATCGCCGCGAAGTTGCGCCATTTCGGCCGCGACGCCATCGCGCCGGGCGACATCCTCGTCACCAACGACGCCTATACGACCGGCAGCCATCTGAACCACATCACGCTCACCATGCCGATCTTCGACGGCAAGCGGCTCGTGGGCTTTTCATGCTGCATGGGGCATTGGCTCGATATCGGCGGGACCTTGGCGGGCGTCACGACCGACATCTACTCCGAAGGGCTGCAGATCCCGATCATGAAGCTCCAGGACAAGGGGCGGTTGAACCAGGACCTTGTCGACATCATCCGCATGAATGTGCGGTTCCCCGGCAATGCGATGGGCGATCTGCGCGCCCAGATCACCGCGGTGAAGACCGGCGAGCGGCGCTTTCTCGAGCTGGTGCGCCGCTATGGCGCCGATCCGGTGCTCGATGCGATCGACGGCGTCATGGACGGGGCCGAACAGGCCGCGCGCGCCCGCACGCTCTCCATCCCCGACGGCGTCTACGAGGCCGAATCCTACATGGACGATGACGGGGTCGATCTCGGCAAGCCGGTGCCCATCAAGGTCAAGGTGATTGTCGCCGGCGACGAGATGACCATCGATCTGTCGGGCGTGGCGGCCCAGGTGCGGGGCTTTTACAATTCCGGCCCCACCACCGCCTATGCCTGCGCGCAGGTGGCCTATAAATGCCTGACCTCGCCGACCGACTATCCGATCAATGACGGCAGCTTCCGGCCGCTCAAGGTGATCGCGCCGCCGGGACGCGTCGTCAGCGCGGTGAAGCCCGCGGCGATGCGGCGCTGGATGACGTTCCCGATGACCATCGTCGACACTGTCTTCAAGGCGCTGTCGCCGGCGATCCCGGAGCGCGTCGCGGCGGGCCATCATGCCGACCTGATCATCGCCATGCTGATCGGCGTGTCGCCGAAGACGAAGCGCCTCATCATCGCCGGCATTTCCCAGACCGGCGGCGGCTGGGGCGCCAAGATGCACGAGGACGGGGTCAGCGCGACCATCGCCATGAATGACGGCGATACCCACAACAGCCCGTCCGAGATGATCGAGACCAAGCATCCCGTGGTGGTCGAGAGCTATGGCCTCGTGCCGGATTCGGGCGGGGCAGGGCGCTATCGCGGCGGTCTCGGCTGCGAGCGCGTGGTGCGACTGCGCGATCAGCTCAATTTGACGACCCATATCGACCGCTCGCGCTGCGCGCCGTGGGGGCTCTATGGCGGCGGCGAGGCGATGGCGAACCGGATCGCGATCCGCAAAGGCGGCCGCGTCAAGGACGATTTCGGCAACGCCAAGGTCTATACCCTGGCGCTCGCCGAGGGCGACGCCGTGCTGCTGCGCGGCGGCGGAGGCGGCGGCTTCGGCCCGCCGCACGAACGCCCGCCCGAGCATGTGCGCGAGGATGTGCGGCAGGGCTATGTCAGCCTCGCCGCGGCGCGCGACCTTTACGGCGTCGTGCTCGACCCGACGACCTTGGCGGTCGATCAGGCCGCGACCGCGGCGCTGCGCCGACCGGCGCCCGATCTACGCTGACAAGAAAACCCCTCTCCCGCGATGCGGGAGAGGGGTTTCTCGAGGTTGGCGCTGCTACGCGGCCAGGTTGCCAAAGCGCTGCAGGTTGGCCTTTTGTTGGTCGTTGCGCGGCGGGAGCTTGAAGAGGCGCGCCGCATTGCCACCGAGAATGTTGTGCTTGGCCTTCTCGGTGAGGAAGGGCAGGTCATAGATCACGCTGGGCAGGTCGAAGTCCCAGTGCGGATAGTCCGACGAATACATGAGCTGCGTCTCGGCGTTCATCATGCGGAACGTCGTCTCGAGCGCGCCCATGTCCTGCACTTCCATCGGCTGCGTCGAGTAGTACATGTCGCGCATATAGTCCGAGGGTTTCTTCTTCAGGAGCGGGCATTCCGAGCTCCTGAGCATGTATTCGTGGTCGAGCCGCTGCATCAGGAACGGCACCCACGCAAGCCCCGATTCGATCCAGATCACCGGCAGCTTGGGGAACCGCTCGTTCAGGCCGTTCACCACCCAGTTGGTGAGGTGCAGGATGTTGTAGAAGCTGAACCCCAGCGCATGCACCGCGAGGAAACGGTTGCAGTTCTTGAACACCGCCTCGTTCCAGTTGGGGCCGGCATGGAAGGCGAGAGCCAGGCCGCGCTCCTCGATCGCGCGATAGACCTTCATATAGGCGTTGTCGTGCACCGGCTGGTGGCGCACCGTCGTGACCATGAAGCCGGTGACGCCCTTGCGGTCGCCGAACGTCTCGACCTGCCGCAAGCACGCTTCGGCGTCCGAGAACGGCAGGGTCAGCATCGAATAGAACCGGCCTTGTCCCTCGGGCAGCACCTTCTCGGTGACCCAGCGGTTATAGGCCCAGCACAACTCGACCTCGACCTCGCTTTGCGGATGCATGCCGATATTCAGCATGCCGGTCGGGAAAAGGCAGGAATAGTCGACGCTCATCGCGTCCATCCAGCGATAGCCCAGCTGCACGTCGCGGTGCAGGCCCGGTCCCGTCTTCTCCGAGCCGCGCAGCGGATAGCGCGTCACGCGGCCGCCCATGTCCTGATAGCCGACGCCCGCCGGTACGACGGCGCGGCGTCCGACCCCGCCGCCGCCCATCGAAAGCTGGCGCACGACGTCGTTCTCCATGAAGGGAAGGATCTCGCTGTAATGCTCGGTCTCGTAATGATGCGCGTCGACATCGACGATCATCAGATCTTCGAACTTGCGCTGCCGCGCTTGCTTGGCCGCATGGGCCAGAAGCTGCGTGGTGTTGAGCTCCTCGACCGATACCCGGCGTCCACGATCGGCGATAAGGTCCATGAGCCGTCTCCTGCTGTCCCGAATTCCAGTCCCGTTGTTCCTAGGCGACGACGAACACGTCTTCGCCCTTTTCCACCACTTGGTATTTCCGGAGCCGCAACTTGCGGTTGGCGGCGAACTCGCCGGTCCGCAAATCGTACTCGTAGCCGTGCCAGGGGCAGACGAAATGCATCTCGGTCTCCGAGAAGCACATTCCCGCCGAGGTCTTGTCGGGGCGGAGCTTCTCGTCGACCTTGGCGATGGTCATGCCTTCGCACGCCGGCCCGCCCTGGTGCAGGCACGTGTTGGAATAGGCGTAGAACTGTCCGTCGAAGCGGAACACGCCGATTTCCAGGTCGTTCAGGAACACGATGCGGCGGTCGCCTTCCTTGAACTCGGAAAGCTTGCCGACGAACTGCTCCGCCATAACTTCGTCCCTCCGGTTTGCTTGGGTTCGATCCTAGGGCATTTGGTCGGGGGTTGCCAGAGTGCGGGCCGGGCGGCGCGGCGCGCGACAGGACCGGCTTTACCGGCGTGCCGGAATCCCCTAAGGCGGGCATCGGACTTTTCGGACTGCGAGCACCATGCCGGATCCGGTTTACTCGACGATCACGATCCGCGGCGCTTCCGTGCCGCTGAAGCGCGCCGGCGCGGGACCGGCGATGCTGGTTCTGCACGGCGCCGGGGGATCGCCGCGCTTTCTGCCGGCGATGCGGAAATTGTCGGAAAAATTCGACGTTATCATCCCGCAAGCCCCGGGCTTTGGCGGCAGCGACGTGCCGCCCTGGCTCGAGACCGTGTCGGACCTCGCCAATTTCTATCTCGACTTCCTCGATGAAGTCGATCTTCGCGGCGTCCACCTTGTCGGCCTGTCTTTGGGCGGCTGGGTCGCGGCGGACCTTGCCGTACGCAATGCGAGCCGGCTCGCCTCGCTGACCCTCATGGACGCGCCAGGCATACGCGTCCCCGGGGTCGCGGCGCTCGACCAGTTCCTCCTTAGCGAGGAGCGTGCCGTGCGCGAGCTTTATTTCGATCAGAAGCTGGCGGACGATTCCGTTGCGCGCGTCCTCGATCCGGCGAACGAGGATGTGCGGCTTGCCAATCAGCGCACGGTCGCGATGCTCGCTTGGCAGCCGCGTTTCCACGATCCGCAGATGCAGCGCTGGCTGCACCGCATCCGCATCCCCACGCTGATCCTGTGGGGCGACAACGACCGCATGTTCCCGCGTGCTTTTGGAGAAGCGTGGGCCAAGTCCATCCCCGGCGCGCGCCTCGAAGTCCTGCCGCGATGCGGGCACCTGCCGATCCAGGAGCAGCCGGAGCAGTTCGCGTCGCTGGTCGCGGATTTTTGCACGGCGGCGGCCGCGGCGCCTCGTGCCGTCTGAAGACAGGAAGGCGCTTCCTCGACCTTAGCGGCGCCTCTTTCCGGCGATCAGGCGTCCTCGTGTGACTCGGCGTGATGCTTGCCCGCTTCTTCGGCGTGGTGCGTGGCGTGGAGATGATGCCCATGCGCGAGATGGGCATGGTGCCCCGCCTTTTCATGCTCGCCGGTGCGATGATGCTCGGCCGCGAGACGATGATGCTCGGCCGCCTCTTCGTGGTGGGTCGCGGCTTTGTCGTGATGCTCGGCCAATTTGTGCGCGTCCATGAGTGTCCCTCCATCGAGACGGCGAATGATCTGAGAGCCTCAGTGTCGCATGCGCCCCGTGACACTCGCCCGGCGCTTCGATGACCATATTCTTTCAGTCGCTCGGCTCAGGCCGCACCGGCCACCACCTTCCCATGAAGCGCCGGCGTTAGGCGGGCAACATTCTAGTTGACTAGGAAACTTCATGATGGTAGTTTCCTAGTCAACCAAGGAAACCTCATGCCGTCGTCACGCAAACGCGCTTCCGACCTGACCGCCCATGTCGGTTACTGGCTGCGCTATGTCTCGAACCACGTCTCGCAGGCCTTTGCCCGCAAGGTGGAGGCCCATGGCGTGACGGTGGCGGAGTGGGTGCTGATGCGCCAGCTCTTGGACGAGCGGGCGCTCGCGCCAAGCCGCCTGGCCGACCGCATGGGGATGACGCGCGGCGCCATCTCCAAGCTCGCCGACCGGCTGATCGAGAAATCGATGCTGGTGCGGGTCGCCGACCCGGACGATGGGCGGGCACAGACGCTTTCCCTTACCGCCGCCGGCCGTGCCCTGGTGCCCGAACTCGCCGCGCTGGCTGATGTCAACGACGCCGAATTCTTCGATCACCTCGCGCCGAAGGACCGCGCGGCGCTGTTCCGCATCCTGCGGGAAATTGTCGAGAAACGCGGCCTCAAATCATTGCCCGTCGATTGACGGTCATTTCCAACCCCCACCACGAAGGGACACCGACATGAACGCAAATTGGCAAGATGTCGCCCGCGCCACGCTCGAGGGCTCCGAATCGGGTGTGCTGCCGTTCCCTGAGAGCTGGCGAATCCTGGTCGAGGCCGGCTTCGACGGCTACGCGGTCGATTTCCGCCGCTCGACCCGGACCTATTACAGGCGCGATGGCCAAGCCCTCGAGTTGGAGACGGCGCCGAACGAGCCGGTGGCGGAACGGTTCGACGTCGCCGTGATCAAAGCGGCGCTGCGCGAGGCCCAGGCGCAAATCCCCGGCTACACCTACAAGGGCTTCTGCGCCACGGTCGTCCGCGCCGGCTGTGCCGGCTACCTGGTCTCGTTCCTCGGCAAGCGCGTGCTTTATTACGGCCGCACCGGAGAGACCCATACCGAGTACCTGCCAGGCTCCCGGCCGGAGCCGCAATCATGAGCGCCGCCCGCATCCTGGTTGGGGGTGTCGTCCCTGCCTTGCTCCTCGGCCTTGGCACGGTGCTGATGCGGTCCAGCACCGCCGACGGGACTCCGGTCCCCACTCACCTCGCGCCCGCCTGTCTTGCGGCGTTCGGCACCGCCATCGCGTTGGCGGGCTGGGGCAGCCTCGTCCTCACCAGCCGGTCCGGCGGATCAGGTATTTCGGGGGCGGTCGGCTGGGCGGTCGCGGTCGCGCTGACCTGGTTGGCCGCCCTCGCGTGCCTCTCCTACGGCTTCGGGACGCTGGACCTCCCGGTCGCCGTGGTCGCGCCGCTGACCAACGCCAACGCCTTGGTGGCGGTGACGGTCGGCGCCTTGGCCTTCGGCGAATGGCGCTCCCTGCATCTGCCCATGACGCTTGGAGGCGCGCTGCTGATCTGCATCGGCGCCACCTTGGTCTCGGTGTCCAAATAAATCCCCCCGCCCCATCGACGACAGGAGCCCACTATGTTCGACACCAGCCGTTCCTACGCCACCCTCCGCTCGCTCACGAAGACCGTGCGCATCGGCTGCGATCCCCAGGCGGCCTTCGACTTCCTGGCCGATCTCGGCAACTGGCCGCGCTGGGCCGTGGTCAATGTCAAGTCCACGCGCCGCAGCGATGATCCCGATTGGTGGGACATGGTCACGCCGCGCGGGGCGGCCCGGCTGCGGATGCGGGCCGACGCACATCACGGAATCCTCGAT
>DATJLY010000432.1:0-2759 GCA_035509095.1 Allostellaceae bacterium
CCTGCGCTTCGGTGAGACCCAATGTCTTTCCGGCCGCCACCGCAGCGGCGCCGGCTATCGTGGCGATGGCCTCTTGCCCGATGCCCTGCGCGAGAAATGCGGCCTCATTGCAAAGCTCCACGATTTGGGCCGCGATCAGCATTTCCTGTGTCACACTCGTCATGGTCCCTGTCGACTCCCGTCAAGGGCCGACCTCCCGCATTTTTGCTATTCTCCCTTAAGAAGAGTGCATTTGACTAGACATTCTACTTAAGGTTTACAATCCGCCGGGGTCATAGCCGTTCGTTATGGCCGGTGGATCCGGGGGGATCTCAATGGAACTCAGGCTTTTGCGCGATTTCCTGGCGGTCGTGGAGAGCGGCTCGGTTGGCACCGCGGCACGGTCGCTTGGCCTTTCGCAGCCGGCTTTGTCGAAGGCCATCCACGCGCTCGAAGCGCGTGTCGGCGCCCCCTTGTTCGAGCGCACCATGACCGGGGCCACGCCGACGCTGATTGGACGGGCGCTCGAACCGCACGCGCGCGAAATCCTTAACGGGGTACGCCGCGCCGAAGGCGAGATCGCCGAGTTGCTGGGCCTGCGCCGGGGCCGAGTCGCGGTGATATCGGGCGCGTTCTATGCCGAGCTTCTCTACCCCAAAGTGCTGCGCCGATTTCACGCGGCGCACCCCCAAGTCGAGGTCGTTCTCGCGATCAGCCAGGGCGAGGGAGTCCTCGGCGCGGTCCGCGCCAACGAAGCGGAAGTGGCCTTCACCCTGCTCGACTACGCGCGCGACGACGATGTGTTCGCGACGCAGACCATGGTGCCGGATCAGCGCGTCATCGTGGTCTCGGGCGCCGACCATCCGCTTGCCCGGCGGCGGCGCGTCACGCCGCGCGAGGCGTGGGATTGCCCCTGGCTCCTGCCCCGCCACAACGGCATCTTCCGCACGCGGCTCGCCGCGCGCTTCCAACGCTTCGGCCTGCCGCTCCCGGCGCCGGCGTCGATCGGCGCCTCGACCGAGATTCAAAAGCACATCTTGCAGGGCGGGGGCTATCTCGCCGTCCTGCCGGAACTGGCGGTGCGCGAGGAACTGGCCGCGGGCACGTTGCGCGCGATCCCGGTGCCGGCGCTCGGCTGGAGTTATGCGGCGGGCGCGTTCTACCGCAAATCGGTTCCGCTCAGTCCCGCGGCCCGGCACCTCATCGAGATCGCGCGGGGCGTCTGCCGCGAGATGGCGCAGCCTCTTTAGGCCGGCCGGGTCTCAGGCGCGGCTCGGCAACCCCACCGCCTTCGAGACAAGGCCGATGAGCTCGCCGGGCTTCCACGGCTTGGCCAGCACCTCGCCATAGGGCGCGCCTTGCGAGCGCACATTGACGATGCCGCCATAGCCGGTCGTGTAGATGATCTGGATCGCCGGCACGAGCTGCTTGGCGCGGTGCGCGAGCGCAAATCCGTCGAGCACGCCCGGCAACACGACGTCGGTGATCAGCAGCCGGTATCTGATGCCCTGTTCGAGGATCACGAGCGCGATATCGCCGCTCGCCGCGGGCGTGACCTGATACCCTTCCTCCTTCAGGGTTAGGACGCCGACATCGAGCACATCCCTCTGATCGTCGACGAACAGTATTTCCGGTTGCATCACGCAATCCCCGCACGGGCCGCCAGCTATCCCTTTTACGAGCAACCCGTCAATGCAAAGCTAAGACACGTACATGGGCGTGTGGCAATGTTATGAGAATTGGCGCGCCTCCTCAGTTCGGGCGAGCCGTGCCGACCCCCGTGACCAATTCAGGGTAGCGTCATGCTCCGTCGAGCACGTCCCGGAGCTTGCGCCCGAGTGAGTCGAGCTTATAAGGCTTGCCGACGAAATGAACGCCGGGTTCGAGCCGCCCGTGATGGACGATGGCGTTCTGGGTATAGCCGCTGGTGAAGACGACCTTGAGACCCGGGCGGCGGCGAACCGCCTCCTCCGCGAGGAGCCGGCCATTCATCTCCGGCAACACCACATCCGTCAAAAGCAGGCTGATATCGTCGCGCCGATCCAGAAGCTGCAGCGCCGGCGCGGCGCTGTCCGCCTCCAGCACGCGGTAGCCCAGATGCGTCAGCACCTCGCACGTGAAGCGCCGGACATCGTCATTGTCTTCGACGACGAGGATCAGCTCGTAACCGGCCGGCGTCGATGCCTTCACGGGCGGCGCGGCGATCTCGGCCTGGAAATCGGCGGCGAGCCTCGGCAAATAGATCTTCGCGGTCGTGCCGCGTCCGCGCTCGCTATAGAGCTTGATGTGGCCGCCCGATTGCTTCACGAACCCATAGACCTGGCTGAGCCCAAGCCCGCTGCCGAGCCCCACCGCCTTGGTCGTGAAGAAGGGCTCGAACGCGCGCGACAGGACGGCATCGTCCATGCCGTCGCCGGTGTCGCTCACGGCGATCAGCACATATTGACCGGGCGCCACGTCGTTCTCGCGCGCGTAATCGTCGTCGAGGAAGGCGTTCGCCGTCTCGATCGTCACCCGGCCGCCGTTCGCCATCGCGTCGCGGGAATTGATGGTGAGGTTGAGGAGCGCCGCCTCGAGCAGGGTGGGATCGACAAGCGTCCGCCACAAGCCGCCCGCGAGCACGACCTCGAAATTGATGACTTCGCCCAACGCGCTCCGCAAAAGCTGCGACGCGCCCGAGACGAATTTGTTGGCGTCGACCACTTGCGGCTCGAGGACCTGCTTGCGCGAGAAGGCGAGCAGCTTGGCAACGAGCGCCGCGCCGTCTTCGGCGCCGCGCA
>DATJLY010000433.1:0-3998 GCA_035509095.1 Allostellaceae bacterium
GGCGGTGATGTTGAGGATGTGGTTGAGAATGCGCGTGATCTCGGCATAGAGCACGCGGATATATTGCGCGCGCGGCGGCGCCTCGATGCCGAGCAGCTTCTCCGTGGCGAGGGCGAAAGCGTGCTCCTGGCACATCGGCGAGACGTAATCGAGCCGGTCGAAATAGGGCACGGCCTGGAGATAGGTCTTGTACTCGATCAGCTTCTCGGTGCCGCGATGCAGTAGGCCGATATGCGGGTCGGCGCGCTCGACCACCTCGCCGTCCATCTCCAGCACCAGGCGCAGCACGCCATGGGCCGCCGGATGCTGCGGCCCGAAATTCATGGTGAAGCTCTTGATCCGGGCCTGCGGCTCGTCGCTCACGAGCGCTCCTCCTTCGCCTTCTCGTCGCCGGGCAGGACGCGGGTCATGTGCTCCCACGGCGACAGGAAGTCGAAGCTGCGGAATTCCTGCTTGAGCTTCACCGGCTCGTAGACGACGCGCTTCTGCTCCTCGTCGTAGCGCAGCTCGACATAGCCCGTGAGCGGGAAGTCCTTGCGCATCGGATGGCCTTCGAAGCCATAGTCGGTGAGGATGCGGCGCAGGTCGGGATGGTCCGAGAAATAGATGCCGTAAAGGTCCCAGGCCTCGCGCTCGAACCAGCCGGCGGCGCTATAGAGGCCGGTCGCCGACGCCACCGGCTTCTCCTCGTCGGTCTTCACCTTGAGGCGGATGCGCCGGTTGAAGCGCAGGCTCAGGAGGTTATAGACCACGTCGAAGCGCTCGGGCCGGTCGGGATGGTCGACGCCGCAAATATCGACGAGAATGCCGAAGCGGCATTGCGCGTCATCGCGCAGGAACGCCAGCACGCGCGCGATCGAGGCGCGCTTCACCTCTGCCACGAGCTCGCCGTGGACGATGGTGGTCGCCTCTATATCCCCCGGAAACGAAGCGGCGAGATGGTCCCCCAGCTCCTTCAGGGTCTCAGCCATGTCCCCCTCAACGCGCGAAAATGCGCTGGCGATGAATCTTCTTTTGAAGTTGCAGAATGCCGTACAGCAGTGCCTCGGCGGTCGGCGGGCAGCCGGGCACATAGACATCGACCGGCACGATCCGGTCGCACCCCCTCACCACGGAATAGGAATAATGATAATAGCCGCCGCCATTGGCGCACGAGCCCATCGAGACGACCCAGCGCGGCTCGGCCATCTGGTCATAGACCTTGCGCAAAGCGGGCGCCATCTTGTTGCAGAGCGTGCCGGCGACGATCATCACGTCCGATTGGCGCGGCGACGCGCGGAACACGATGCCGAACCGGTCGAGATCATAGCGGCTCGCGGCGGTGTGCATCATCTCGACGGCGCAGCAGGCGAGCCCGAACGTCATCGGCCAGAGCGAGCCCGTGCGCGCCCAGTTGAGAAGGGAATCGACCTTGGTCAGGAGAAAGCCCTTGTCCTGGACCTCCTCGCCAAGGCGGGCGAGAAGCGCCTCGCGCGACGCGGCCGGCGCGTCTATTCCCATTCGAGCGCCCCTTTCTGCCATTCATAGATGAACCCGACCGTGAGCACGGCCAGGAACACGATCATCGACCAGAAGCCGAACATCCCGATCTTGCCGAGCGCCACCGCCCACGGAAACAGGAACGCCACTTCCAGGTCGAAGATGATGAACAGGATCGCGACCAGGTAATAGCGCACGTCAAAGCGCGAGCGCGCATCGGCGAACGGCTCGAAGCCGCATTCATAGGCGGACAGTTTTTCGGAATTCGGGCGTTGCCGGCCGATGACGAACGAAGCGGCCACGATCACCACCGCCAGCGCCACCGCGATCACGATGAAGACCAGGATCGGAAGATAGGCACTGAGCAGGCTGTCCATCGCGGAACCCCTGAGAGAGCCGGAGGTGGCGGGAGTGACGGGACTCGAACCCGCGGCCTCCGGCGTGACAGGCCGGCGCTCTAACCAACTGAGCTACACCCCCGCAGCGTTCACGCGGCTCGGCCTGAGTCCTAGCGCGCGCCGACCGATGATGTCAACCAACGCCAGCCCGTTACGTCATTGTAATGCAACACGTTAGGACCCCACGCGTATAGAACGAAAAGCGCGCGCCTTGTCGGCCCCGCTCGACTCGGGCGGTGGAGGTCTGCGTGCACTGCGTTTGACAGCCGCCATGGCAGCCGATAGGGGCGAGCATGGCGCAAACGAACCGCACCTGGATCTTCATTGCGGCGCTCGCCTCGGCCTTCATGACCGCGGTCGAGGCGACGATCGTCGCCACCGCGATGCCGACGATCGTGGGCGCGCTTGGCGGGTTCGAGCTGCTGAGCTGGGTCTTCACCGCCTACCTGCTGGCGCAGACGGTCACGATTCCGATCTATGGCCGTCTTGCGGACCTCTATGGACGAAAGCCGATCCTGCTCGTCGGCATCGCCATTTTCGTGCTCGGCTCGGTCCTGTGCGGGTTCGCGTGGGGCATGCCGTCGCTGATCGCGTGCCGCGCGCTCCAGGGTCTTGGCGCAGGCGCCGTCATGCCGGTGAGCCGCACCCTTATCGGCGATGTCTATCGCGGCGCCGAGCGCGCCCGGATGCAGGGCTATGTCTCCAGCGTGTTCGTAAGCTCCGCCGTGCTCGGCCCGATGCTGGGGGCGTTTCTCGCCGCCCACACGATCTGGTCGATGGTGTTCTGGATCAATGTGCCGGTGGGACTTGCCGCCGCCGTCTTGCTGCTGTGGAAGCTCGACGAAGTGGTCGAGCGGCGGCCGCACCGCATCGATTACACCGGCTCGGCGCTGCTTGCGGCGGGATCGGGCTTGCTGATGTTCGTGCTTGCCGAGGCGACACGCCTCAGCCTTGGCATGGGCTCGGCCCTTACCGCCGCGGCGACAATGCTGCTCGCGCTGTTCGCTTTCTGGGAAGGACAGGTGCGCGAGCCGATCTGGCCGCCGGCGCTCTTGCGCGACCGCATCGTCGCGAGCGGCAACATCGTGAGCCTCGCCTTGGGTGCGATGACGATGGGCTTCGCGGCGTTCCTGCCCGCCTATATTCAAGGCGTGATGGGCAGGACGGCCTTGGTCGCCGGCGCGATCGTCACCGCGATGTCGGCGACGGCGCCGGTCGGCGCGGTGCTCGGCGGCCGCATCATGCTGCGGTCGAGCTTTCGTGCCGCGGCCACGGCGGGGGCGGTGATTTCGATCGCGGGGAGCCTGTTGCTGCTGCGGGTCGCTCCGGACGGCGGCTTGCTGCTGCTTCTCATCGGTGGCCCGCTGCTCGGTTTCGGCATGGGCATGAACAACAACACCTATATGGTGGCGATCCAGTCGATCGGCGGCTGGAACGTGCGGGGCGCCGGCACCGCCACGATCATCTTCACCCGCATCCTGGGCCAGGCCATGGGGGCGGCGCTCTTTGGCGGCATCGTCAACGCCTTGCTTGCGCATGAGGCGGGCGGCGCCGACATGGCCACCCGCATGCTGGACCCCGGCCTGAGGCACGCCCTGCCGGCGGCCGAGTTTCAGGCGCTGATCGGCGCATTCGACCAGGCCGTGCACATCATCTTTCTGACGATTCTGGGCTTCGCGCTTCTGGTCCTCGTGATCGGGTTCCTGTTGCCGGACGGCGTCGGCTTGCGCCAGGAAGCGGGCGCCGACGACTGATCAAAGCTTGAGCTTGCGCTCGGCGTGAACGGCGAGCGTTTCGAGCGAGGCGGCGGCATCGCCCTCAAAGGATGAGCCGTGCATCACGGCAAGCCGGCGCGGCTTCAACCCGGCGAGGCGGCGCATCATCATCGGCGTGGCCGGCGTCAGGCTCATCGACTGCGTGCGTTCCTCGGCCTCGATGGCGCGCGCCGCGAGATCGTCGCGCACCACGGCCGGGCCGTCCCCGCCATGCGCGAACAGGTCGCTGCAGAACAACGTCCCGGTCGTCTCCTCTAAGACAAGTCCCGCGTCCCAGCCATGGGGCAGATGCGGTGTGTCGAGATGGCGCACCCGTTTGCCGCCAAGGTCCAGCACCTCGTCATTC
>DATJLY010000434.1:0-2745 GCA_035509095.1 Allostellaceae bacterium
CTGAGGCGCCGGCGGCGCGGCGCTACGAAAAAGCAAGAGCCGGGCGCCTCGCGGCTGCCCGGCTCCGGTCGCCCATCCCCCCTCCAGTGTGGCCCCCTCAGGATGGCGCCCTTAGGCGTTGCGTCGGCACAATCTAGCCGACTATTTCGGCGAGATCACCATGGTCATCTGACGGCCCTCCATCTTCGGCCATTGTTCGACCTTGGCAAGCTCCGCCAACTGGTCGCGCACCCGGTCGAGCACTTTCATGCCGAGTTCCTGGTGCGCCAGTTCGCGGCCGCGGAAGCGCATGGTCACCTTGACCTTGTCGCCTTCGTCGAGAAAGCTGCGCATGGCGCGCATCTTCACGTCGTAGTCGTGGTCGTCGATGCCGGGCCGGAGCTTGATCTCCTTGACCTCGATGACCTTCTGCTTCTTGCGGGCTTCGTTGGCTTTCTTCTGCGCCTCGTACTTGTACTTGCCGAAGTCGAGGATCTTGCAGACCGGCGGATCGGCATTGGGGGAAATCTCGACCAGGTCGAGACCAACCTCGGAAGCCATGCCCATGGCCTCCCTGGTTGAAACGACGCCGCGATTTTCGCCGGTGTGATCGATCAGTCGCACGGATGGCGAGTCGATCTGTTCGTTGACGCGCGGGCCCTCGCGCGAGGGCGGCGCAGCCGTGGTGGGTCGAGCTATGTAGCATCTCCTTTCGTGGTCATTTCGGATTGAGCCTCAGGCATTCGGTACCCGAGCTTCAGCACCGAGTCTAGCCAGCACCTCGTCCAGTGCAACTATTTCTTGTTCCTTGCCGCCGAGCCGACGCAGCGCGACGGTCTTCTGCTCGGCCTCGCGCTTGCCCAGCACCAGCATGACCGGCACCTTGGCCAGCGAGTGCTCGCGCACCTTGTAGTTGATCTTTTCGTTGCGCAGGTCGAGCTCGACCCTGAGGCCGGCCGCGGCGGCGCGCTCCCCGACCTCGCGCGCATAATCGTCGGCATCGTTGGTGATGGTGGCGACGACGGCCTGCACCGGCGCCAGCCAGAGCGGGAACTTGCCGGCGCAATTCTCGATCAGGATGCCGAGGAAGCGCTCGAAGGTGCCGATGATCGCCCGGTGCAACATGACCGGCACGTGGCGCCGGCCGTCCTCGCCGACATAGCTCGCCCCCATGCGCTCGGGCAGCATGAAATCCACCTGCAGCGTGCCGCACTGCCAGTCGCGGCCGATGGCATCGCGCAGCACGAATTCCAGCTTCGGTCCGTAGAAGGCGCCCTCGCCCGGGTTCAGCGTATATTCCAGGCCGGCGGCGACGCAGCCGTCCTTTAGCGCGCCTTCGGCCTTGTCCCAGGTCGCGTCACTGCCGATGCGGGCCGCCGGCCGGTCGGAGAATTTGACGCGGAACTCGGGAAAGCCGAGATCGCGATAGATACCGCGCAGCAGATCGCAGAAACGGACCGTCTCGGCGTTGATCTGCTCTTCGGTGCAGAAGATGTGCGCATCGTCCTGCACGAAGTTCCGCACCCGCATGATGCCGTGCAGCGCCCCGCTCGGCTCGAAGCGATGGCAGGAGCCGAATTCGGCGAGCCGCAGCGGCAGGTCACGGTAGCTCTTGAGGCCCTGATTGAACACCTGGATATGGCAGGGGCAGCTCATCGGCTTGAGCGCGAAGACGCGCGTGCTGGCCGGATCGGCGATATAATCGCGCAAGCCCTCTTCGTTCTCCGCGATATACATGTTCTCGCGGAACTTCTCCCAATGGCCCGAGGTCTCCCAGAGCCGCCGGTCGAGGAGCTGCGGCGTGCGGATCTCCTGATAGCCGGCCTTGTCCAGCCGGCGGCGCATGAAGCTTTCCAGGGTGAGATACAGCGTCCAGCCCTTCGGGTGCCAGAACACCATGCCGGCGCCCTCTTCCTGCTGGTGGAAGAGGTCCATCTCGCGGCCGATGCGGCGGTGGTCGCGCTTCTCCGCCTCCTCGAGGCGCAGGAGATAGGCATCGAGCTCCGCCTGGTTGCGCCAGGCGGTACCGTAGATGCGCTGGAGCTGCGCGTTCCTGGCATCGCCGCGCCAATAGGCGCCCGACACTTTGGTCAGCTTGAAGGCGGTGCCGAGCTTGCCGGTCGAGGGCAGGTGCGGCCCGGTGCAGAGATCGAGCCAGGCGCCCTGGCGGTAGATGGAGATGGCCTCGTCGCGCGGCAGCTCGCCGATCCATTCCGCCTTGAAGCTCTCGCCGATCGATTTGAAGTAGGTGATCGCGCGCTCGCGATCCCAGATCTCGCGGGTGATCGGTTCGTCGCGCGCGACGATCTCGCGCATGCGCGCCTCGATCCTGACCAGGTCCTCGGGCGTGAAGGGTTCGCCGCGCGCGAAGTCATAGTAGAAGCCGTCCTCGATCGCCGGGCCGAAGGTGATCTGCGTGCCGGGATAGAGCTCCTGCACCGCCTCCGCCATGACATGCGCCGCGTCGTGGCGGATCAGTTCCAGTACGTCGGGCTTCGGATCCTTGGCGGTGACGACCTCCAGCCGGGCGTCGCCGCCGATGCTGCTCTTGAGGTCGCGCAGCTTGCCGTCGATGCGCACCGCCAGCGCCGCCTTGGCCAGGCCCGGACCGATGTCGCGGGCGACCTCGTCGCCGCCGACCGGCCGGTCATAGCGGCGCACGCTGCCGTCCGGCAGCGTCACGGCGATCGGCATGGCTAGGGCGCTGGCAACCATTCACTCCTCCGAAGCCGCTCAAGGTACGGTTCGAACGGACAGAGTCAAGGC
>DATJLY010000435.1:0-3764 GCA_035509095.1 Allostellaceae bacterium
CGGTCGATCGCCTGCTGCGAGGTCGCATCGAACCCCGATAGCGCGTCGAATATCTCGCCGTTGACCGCCGCCACCGCGCGACGCACGCCTTTGCCGAGAAAGCGCTTCGGATCGCCATCGCGCAGCTCGACCGCTTCGTGCGCGCCGGTCGAGGCACCGGACGGCACCGCGGCGCGTCCCTGGGCGCCGCTTTCGACCGTCACTTCGACCTCGACCGTGGGGTTGCCGCGGCTGTCGAGGATTTCGCGCCCGCGAATGTCGGTAATGGCGCTCACGGGCGGGCCTTCGCCACGCGGTCGAACGCGACCAGCGTCTCAAGCAGTACCGGCATGTCCTTGAGCTTCACCATGTTGGGCCCGTCCGAAGGCGCATTGTCGGGATCCTGATGCGTTTCCATGAAGATTGCGGCAACGCCCACCGCGACCGCCGCGCGGGCAAGTACCGGCACGTGCTCGCGCTCGCCGCCGCTTTTGGTCCCCTGCCCGCCCGGCTGCTGCACCGAATGGGTCGCGTCGAACACCACAGGATATCCCATCGATTTCAGAACCGGCAGGGACCGCATGTCCGATACGAGGGTGTTGTACCCGAAGCTCACACCGCGCTCGCAGAGGAGGATGCGCGCGTTGCCCGCGGACGCCACTTTCGCGGCCACGTTCTTCATGTCCCAAGGGGCGAGGAATTGCCCTTTCTTGATATTGATGGCGCGCCCGGTCGCGGCCGCGGCCAAAAGCAGGTCGGTCTGGCGGCACAAGAAGGCCGGAATCTGCAGGACATCCACCGCTTCGGCGACCGGCGCGCATTGGTCGGGCTGGTGCACGTCGGTAAGGACGGGACAACCCCATCGCTCGCGGACCTCGGCAAGGATGGGAAGGCTCGCCGCGAGCCCAAGCCCGCGCGGGCTTTCGGCCGAGGTGCGGTTCGCTTTGTCGAACGAGGTCTTGTAGACGAACGGAATGCCGAGCCGCGCCGTCAGCTCCACGAGAGCATGGCTCATCTCGAGCGCATGCTGCCGGCCCTCGAGTGCGCAAGGACCCGCGATCAGCGCGAAGGGAAGCGCGTTGCCGAACTTGGCCGGACCGATCGAGACGACGAGATCGTTCATGACGAGGGTGGCCTAAACAAGCCGCGACTGGTCGAGGGCGGCCTTGATGAAGGAGGTGAAGAGAGGATGCGGCTCGAACGGCCGCGACCTCAGCTCGGGGTGATACTGTACGCCGACGAACCAGGGGTGATCGGGTATCTCCACGATCTCGGGCAGCGTGCCGTCGGGCGACATGCCGGAAAAGCGCAGGCCCGCGCGCTCGAGCCGTTCCTTGTAGGTGACGTTCACCTCGTAGCGATGGCGATGGCGCTCGCTGATGCGGGCCGCGCCGCCATAGATCTCGGAAACCTTGCTGCCTTCCGCAAGCTCCGCGGGATAGGCGCCAAGGCGCATGGTGCCGCCCATATCGTCGCCGCTGTTGCGCCGCTCGAGCGTGTTGCCGCGCGTCCATTCGGTCATGAGGCCGATGACCGGGTGCTCGCATGGCCCGAACTCGGTCGACCCGGCGCCGCCGAGGCCTGCGAGGTGACGCGCGGCTTCGATCACCGCCATCTGCATGCCGAAGCAGATGCCGAAATAAGGGACGCGGCGCTCGCGCGCAAAGCGGGCGGCTTCAATCTTGCCTTCGGCGCCGCGCTCGCCGAAGCCGCCGGGCACCAGGATTCCGTCGACATCCTCGAGGCGGCGCGCCGCGTCGGGCTGCTCGAAGATCTCGCTGTCGAGCCAATCGAGATTGACCCGCACATTGTTGGCGATGCCGCCATGCGCCAGCGCCTCGGCGAGAGACTTGTAGCTGTCGAGGAGATGCGTGTACTTGCCGACGACGGCGATCGAGACCTCGCCTTCCGGTCCCTGAATGCGGCCGACGATATCGGCCCAGCGCGAGATGTCGGGTTCGCCCATGTCGAGCCCGAAATGCGCGCAGACCTCGCGGTCGAAGCCTTCGGCATGATAGGCCTCCGGCACGCCATAGATGGTCGCGACATCGAGCGCCGGGATCACGCGGCGTTCGCGCAGATTGCAGAAGAGCGCGATCTTGCTGCGCGCGCTCTCGGGGATGGGCCGGTCGCAGCGGCACAGCAAGATGTCTGGCTGAATGCCGAGGCTCAGCAATTCCTTCACGGAATGCTGCGTCGGCTTGGTCTTGAGCTCGTGGGCGGAAGGGATGAAGGGCACGAGACACAGATGCACGTAGAGCGCGCGCTCGCGACCCAATTCGTTGCCAAGCTGACGGATCGCCTCGAGGAAAGGCAGGCTCTCGATGTCGCCGACCGTGCCGCCGATCTCCACGAGCACGAAATCTTCGCCGTCGAGGTCCGACTGCATGAACTCCTTGATGGTGTCGGTGACGTGCGGGATCACCTGCACCGTCGCGCCCAGATATTCGCCGCGCCGCTCGCGGCCGATGACGGTCGAATAGATGCGCCCCGTGGTGACGCTGTCCGAGCGGCGCGCCGCGACACCGGTGAAGCGCTCATAGTGTCCCAGATCGAGATCGGTCTCGGCGCCGTCGTCGGTGACATAGACCTCGCCGTGCTGATAGGGGCTCATCGTGCCCGGGTCGACATTGATGTAGGGGTCGAATTTCCTGAGCCGCACGCGGAAGCCGCGCGCCTGAAGGAGCGCGCCCAAGGCCGCCGCTGAGAGACCCTTGCCCAAGGAGGAGACCACGCCGCCGGTGATGAAGATGAACCGCGTCATGGACCTCCTATATAGAGGATCGCGGCGCGCCCGCACAATGGAAAGCGCCGTCTCCGAGTCGGGCCGAGGCGCGCGCTATTTTGCGAGCGGCGCGGCAGGTTCGGCAGGCTGTGCGGGTGCCGGCGCCGGTTGCGGCGCGGGCGTGGATGTGGGCGCCGATGCCGGCTGATCGAGCAGCGAGCGCGGCGCCCGCTGATTGGCCGCCAACATCGCCAGCGCGATCGAGGTCGCGAAGAAGCACGCCGCCAGGATGGCGGTGGTACGCGTCAGGAGATTGGCGGTGCTGCGCCCGGTCATGAAGCCGGACATCCCGCCTCCGCCCATGCCCAGAGCACCGCCCTCGCTCTTCTGAAGCAGGACGACACCGATGAGGCTGATCGCCAGCATCAGGTGGACCACGAGCACAATCGTCAGCATGGCCGGCTTTTAGCGGATGGCCATCGGAGGCGCCAGAGCCTCAGCCGCACGCACGCGCGATCGCCCAGAAATCGGCGGCGACAAGGCTTGCGCCGCCGACGAGCGCGCCGTCGACATCGCCCGCCGCCATCAGCGTTGCCGCGTTCCCGGGATTGACCGAGCCGCCATAAAGGATGCGCACCGCGCCCGCATCGCCCGTCTTGGCGGCAAGCCCGCTGCGGATATGGCCATGCACTTCGGCCACTTGCGCCACGGTCGGCGTGCGGCCGGTGCCGATCGCCCAGACCGGCTCATAGGCCACGGCAAAATCGCCGGGCTCGAGCCCTGACGGCAAGGATTGATCGAGCTGGCGTCCCACGACCTCGAGCGTGCGGCCCTGGTCACGCTCGGCAAGGGTTTCGCCGATGCAGAAAATCACGGCAAGGCCCGCGCGCCGCGCCGCCGCGCCCTTGGCGCGGACCATCGCATCGGTCTCGCCGTGAGATGCACGGCGTTCGGAATGGCCGACAATGACATAGCGGCAGCCGGCATCCTTGAGCATGGGCGCGCTCAAATCGCCGGTGTGGGCGCCCTTGTCGGCCGTGTGGCAGTCCTGCGCACCCAG
>DATJLY010000436.1:0-2278 GCA_035509095.1 Allostellaceae bacterium
CTGATTGCGCAGCGGCCTCGCACGCTTGGCGCGGCGGGCCGCATCCCAGGCGTGACGCCGGCCGACGTTGCGATCGTCGGTCTTTACGTCGAGCGTGAGCGAGCTTCGCGCGCGTCTTAGCGCGGGCGGAGCGCCCGAAGCGCATCTCGAGCGGCTCACGCGCTACGGCGAGGCGGTGCTCGAGGCCAACCGGCGCTTCAATCTGACCGGCGCGAAGAGCGCCGAGGAGTTCGCGCCGCACATCCTCGATAGCCTGAGCATCGCGCCGTACGTTCGGGGGCCGCTGGTCGACGTTGGCTCGGGAGGCGGTTTGCCGGCCATTCCGCTCGCAGTCGTGACCGGCGTACCGGTCACGCTGATCGAGACGACGGTGAAGAAGGCGCGCTTCCTCGAGGAGATGCTGGCCGCGTTGGGCGTGGACGGGCGCGTCGTCGCGGAGCGCGCGGAGATCGCGGGCCATGACCCGGAGCTGCGCAGCCGCTTCGCGACCGGAACGGCACGGGCCGTCTCGAGTGCGCCGGCCGTGGCCGAACTGCTGCTGCCCTTCATCGCAGCCGGCGGCGCGGCCGTGCTCCAGCGCGGGACGATGGACGAGCGTGAACGCCACGCGCTGCACGATGCGGCGCTGATGCTGGGCGGACAGCTCGAAAGCGAAACGCCGCTCGACGGGGAGCGGCGCGTGATCGTGGTGCGCAAAACGGCCGAAACGGCGATCCGCTTCCCGCGGCGGACGGGGATTCCGGAAAAGCGCCCGCTCTGCTGGTAGGTTAGACGCGCGCGAGCGCGACGGCCTGAAGAAAGCCGCGGAAGAGCTCGCCGGAGAACGGTTCGTCGAGGCCCATGCGCTCGGGATGCCACTGCACGGCCGCGAGCCACGGCTTGCGCATCGGATGGGTCCACTCGATGGCCTCGATCGTGCCATCCGCATGCCGCGCGGCGACTTGCAATCCGCTTCCAAGCTTGGCGACGGCCTGATGATGGCTCGACGAGACCTCGCCCTCGGCATGCCCGACGAGCATCCCCAGCGCCGAGCCGCCCTCGATCTCGATCCGGTGACGCTGGCCGTCGTCGAGTTGGTGCGTGCCGGTTGCCGGGAGATCCGGCACGAGCGTCCCGCCGGCGAATACGTTGAGCAGCTGCATGCCGCGGCAGATGGCGAGCATAGGGAGCCGTCGCGCGAAGGCCGCATCGAGAATCTGCCATTCGGCGTCATCGCGGCCCGGGAAGGTCGCGCAGACGTGGTTGGCATCGCGGAAACCGTACCGGTGTGGCTCGACGTCGGCGCCGCCGGTGAGGATGAGGCCGTCGATCGTCTCGATGGCTGTGCGATTGGTTTGACGCTCGGCGCCGGCCAGCCAAATCGGCTGAATGTCGATCTGCGCCTCCTCCGCGGCAGCAAGAACAGCACCGGCGTATAACCGGTACTTCGCAGAGCCCTGATCGAAACTCAGTCCGATCTTCACCCGCATGGTGTTCGGCGCGCGGGCGATTTTGCACTTCCGGGGTGGCAGGCGCGGGTTTCACGTGAAACAGAGCGCTCATGTTTGTCGTGAAACATTTTTGCGCTAGGCCGACGCTGGTACGATAAGAGGCGATGTATCAGCCCCATCCGCTCGACGCGCGGCTCGCGCAAGCCCTGGCACCGGGAGCGCTCTACGCGGTCGGCGGGCGCGTGCGCGACGAGATCCGCGCGGACCTCGAAGGCGTCGAGCTGCCCGCCAAGGACCTCGACTACGTCGTCACCGGCCTCGCCCTCCAGGAGCTGACCGCGCGCCTCGAAACCCTCGGCCGGGTCGACCTGGTCGGCGCCGCCTTTGCGGTCGCCAAGCTGACCACCGGCGGGCTCACGGTCGACGTCGCCTTGCCCCGACGCGAGCGTTCGACCGGGCATGGCCATCGCGAGTTCGAGATCCAGAGCGGGCCCGACATTCCCCTCGAGGACGACCTCGCCCGGCGCGACTTCCGCATGAACATGATCGCCCGCGCCCTCCCTTCCGCCGAGCTGGTCGACCCCTACGGCGGCCAAGCCGATATCGCCGCCCGCCGGATCGACATCCTCACGCCGGCCGCCTTCGAAGAAGACCCGCTGCGGATGCTGCGCGCCGCCCAGTTCGCCGCGCGGTTCGGCTACGAGCCCACGCCGGCCACGATCGCGGCGATGCGAGCGGCCGCGCCGCTGGTGCGCACGGTCGCGCCCGAACGCATCCACGACGAGCTGCAAAAGCTCTTCGCGCTGGCTCCCCGGCCCTCGGTAGGGCTGGAACTCCTGGCGGAAACC
>DATJLY010000437.1:0-4221 GCA_035509095.1 Allostellaceae bacterium
TGGTGGCGGGGGTAAAGCGCCTGGGGCTCGAGACCTGCGCCACGCTGGGCATGCTCACCGAGGCGCAAGCCGATCGGCTCAAATCCGCAGGGCTCGATTTCTACAATCACAATCTCGACACGTCGCCGGAGTTCTACGGAAACATCATCTCGACGCGCACCTATGACGAGCGGCTCGCGACCCTCGACGCGGTGCGCGCCGCCGGCATCAAGGTCTGCTGCGGCGGCATCGTCGGCATGGGGGAGGGACGCGAGGACCGGGTCGGCATGATCCATCGTCTCGCGACCTTGCCCCAGCATCCCGAAAGCGTGCCGATCAACCTGCTGGTCCGCGTCGCCGGCACGCCGCTCGGCGCGGCGCAGCCTTTCGACGGGCTCGAATTCGTGCGCACGATCGCGGCGGCGCGCATCACCATGCCGCGCTCGATGGTGCGGCTCTCGGCCGGGCGCGAAGAGATGAGCGACGAGCTGCAGACCTTGGCCTTCCTCGCCGGCGCCAATTCGATCTTTTGCGGCCCGCGTCTCCTCACGACGCCCAATCCGCAAGCGGCGCACGACCGCGCGCTCTTCGCGCGGCTCGGGTTGGAGCCGGCGCCGCCGTGAGCGGACCGCCTCACTGGTTGGCGCGCGGTCTCCCGCATCTGTGGCTTCCTTATCAGCGGATGAAATCGGCGCGGCCGTTGCCGGTCGCGCGCACCGAAGGCTCGCGCATTTATCTCGCCGACGGGCGCGTGCTGATCGACGGCGTCGCGTCGTGGTGGACGGCGTGTCACGGCTACAACCATCCCCACATCGCCGAGGCGGTGCGGCAACAGCTTGCAGTGATGCCGCACGTGATGCTGGGCGGGATCGCGCACGAGCCGGCGGCGATCTTGGCGCGCCGGCTCGCCCAACTGCTGCCGGGCGATCTCGACCACGTGTTCTTTTCCGATTCAGGATCGGTCGCGGTCGAGGTCGCGCTCAAGATGGCGGTCCAGTATTGGCGTAACCGTGGCGTCGCCGGCAAAACCCGCTTCGTCGCATTCAAGGGCGGGTATCACGGCGACACGACCGGCGCGATGGCGGTCTCCGACCCCGAGGAAGGGATGCATCGCCATTTCGCGGGATTGCTGCCCCGCCACGACATCCTCGATCTGCCGCGTGACGACGGGCTTGCCGGCGCGCTCGACCATCATCTCGCGCGGCATGGGGCGTCGCTTGCCGGCATCATCGTCGAGCCGCTGGTGCAGGGCGCGGGCGGCATGCTGTTCCACGACGCGGCGGTGCTGCGGACCTTGCGCGAGGCGTGCGACCGGCACGCGCTGCTCTTGCTGTGCGACGAGATCTTCACCGGCTTTGGCCGCGCCGGCGCGCTCTTCGCGTCGGCCGTGGCGGGCGTGGTGCCCGACATCATGATGCTGTCGAAGGCGCTCACGGGGGGCACGTTGCCGCTGGCCGCGACCATCGCCCGCGCCCACGTCTTCGACGCCTTCAGGTCCGACGATCCCGACAAGATGCTGATGCACGGGCCGACCTTCATGGGGAACGCGCTCGCCTGCGCCGCGGCCAATGCCTCGCTCGACCTGTTCGGGACCGAGCCGCGCCTCGCGCAAGCGGCCGCCATCGAAGCCGCGCTGGCGCGGGGCCTGGCGCCGTGCCGCGACGCGCCCGGCGTCGTCGATGTGCGGGTCAAAGGGGCGATCGGCGTCGTCGAGCTCGACACGCTGGGCGATGCGGACGCGCTGGGCCGACGTTTCGTTGAGGAAGGCGTGTGGATCCGGCCGTTCGGCCGCATCGTCTATCTGACCCCGGCGCTCACCATCGCGGAGGACGAGCTGGCGCGGCTCACCGGTTCGGTCTGTCGGGTCCTTCTTCGACCGCCTTCATGACGGCATCCGTCACCTGGGCCGTGGTGGCGGTGCCGCCGAGGTCGGGTGTGTGGCAGGACTTGTCCGCGGTCGCCCGCTCGATCGCCGCCATCAGGATCGCCGCGCCGTCGTGCTCGCCCAGATGGTCGAGCATCATCGCGCCGGTCCAGAACGTGGCGATGGGGTTGGCGATACCTTTGCCCGCGATGTCGAAAGCCGCGCCGTGGATCGGCTCGAACATCGACGGGAAGCGCCGCTCGGGATCGAGGTTAGCGGTGGGCGCGATGCCCAGCGAGCCCGCGAGTGCGGCGGCAAGGTCGCTCAGAATGTCGGCGTGGAGGTTGCTCGCGACCACCACGTCGATCGAGGCGGGCTTCAGCACCATCCGCATCGTCATCGCGTCGACCAGCTCGCGGTCCCACGCCACGTCGGGGAATTGGCGCGCGGTCTCGGCCGCGATCTCGTCCCACAGCACCATGCCGTGGCGCTGTGCGTTGGACTTGGTGACCACGGTCAGGCGCTTGCGCGGCCGCGTGCGGGCGAGCGCGAAGGCGAATTTCAGGATGCGCGCGACCCCCGCGCGGGTGAAGATCGCGGTCTCGGTCGCGACCTCCTCCGGCAGGCCGCGATGGACGCGGCCGCCATGCCCGGCATACTCGCCCTCGCTGTTCTCGCGCACGATGATCCAGTCGAGCGCGCCGGGTGCCACGTCCCGCAGCGGCGACCGGATGCCGGGCAGCACGCGGGCCGGCCGCACATTGGCGTATTGGTCGAGCCCCTGGCAGATCGCGAGGCGCAGGCCCCACAAGGTCACGTGGTCGGGGATGGCGGGATCGCCGACCGCGCCGAAATAGATGGCGTCGCACCGCTTCAACCGGTCGAGCGCGTCCTCCGGCATCATGCGCCCCGTCGCGCGGTAATGGTCCGAGCCCCAATCGAAGCTCTCGACCGCGAGTGAAAAGCCCATGCGCCGCGCCACGCGGCCCAGCACGGAAAGGCCTGCCGGGATCACCTCTTTGCCGATGCCGTCGCCGGGGATGGCGGCGATGCGCCAGGTGCGCAAAGGCGGGCTCAGCGCCGGCGCAGCGGCGGCGGGCGCGATCCTTGCGGACGCCCGACCAAAGGGCTCGCCTGGTGATGAACCATGCGCCAGCGCCCGTCTTCCTTCACGAACATGTTGGTGGCGACGAGATTGCCGGCCGACAGCTCCTCCTCGCAGATGACGAGCGCGAAATCGTCGTAGAGGAAGGCCTGGTCGTCATGGCACGCGACGCGGGTCGGCTCGGGGCTTCCAAGCAGGTTGCGCCAGCTTCGCATCACCCCTTCGCGACCCCGGATCGCGGGCCAGCCCGGATGGATGCACAGCACCGGTGCGAGCCGCGCCCACAGCGCGTTCATGGCGGGATAGTCGCAGGTGCCGAACGCCCGGTAGAACTCGAGGTTCGCGGCCAGCACGGCATCGGTCTCGGTGGTCGTGTCGTCGGTCATGATCCCCCTTGATTTGACACGCGCTGCGGCAAAATGCCAGTCCGGCGCCCGGCGCCGGGGCGCGATCCGGCTTGAGCTACGCTGAACCGTCATCTATGTTTGCGAACGCGTCTCAGTTGCAGCAGGGCCGGATGATGCTGGCGGTCGCAGTTATCGTGTTCCGCGAAGTGGTTGAGGCGGCTTTGGTCGTCGGCGTCGTGCTGGCGGCAAGCCGGGGTGTGCCGCGCCGCACGGCCTGGATTTGCGGCGGCATCGCCATGGGCGTGCTGGGCGCGACCCTGGTGGCGGCCTTCACCGGCGAGATCGCCAATGCGCTCGACGGGATCGGCGAGGAGATTTTCGACGCCACGATCCTGTTCGCTGCGGTGGTGATGCTCGGCATCCACAATATCTGGATGGGCCGCCACGGCCGCGAGCTCGCCGACGAAGCGTCCAGCACGGCGAAGGCGGTGCGCGCCGGCAGCCGGCCGCTGGCGGCGCTCGGGATCGTCGTGGCGGTGGCCGTGCTGCGCGAAGGATCGGAGATCGTGCTGTTCGTCTATGGCCTCGCCGCGGCGCAAGGCACGGGTCTTGCCGCCGTCGCCTTGGGCGGGCTCCTCGGCATAGCGGGCGGCGTCGCCACCGGCGCCGCGATCTATCTCGGCCTGATCAGCGTGCCGGTGCGGCATCTCTTCACCGTGACGAGCGCGGTCATTCTCTTGCTGGCCGCGGGCATGGCGGCGCAAGGCGCGGCGTTCCTGATGCAGGCCGACCTGGTGCCGCCGCTGGGCGAGCAGCTCTGGGACACGTCCCGCGTCGTGACCGAGCAAAGCCTGCTGGGACAGCTTCTCCACGGGCTCGTCGGTTACGTCGCGCGGCCGGCAGGGGTCCAGGTGCTCGCCTACGGC
>DATJLY010000438.1:0-9761 GCA_035509095.1 Allostellaceae bacterium
CCGAAATGGGCGCGGTGATCGCGCCGCCGGTCCCGGCTTTCTACGCCCGGCCGCAATCGATCGACGAAATGGTCAATCACAGCCTTGGCCGCGTGCTCGATCTCTTTGGCATCGACACCGGGAAATTGAAGCGCTGGGGCGAAGGCGAAGCCGAACCCCCGCGCCGGCTGCGCCAGACCGAACCGGGCTAGGCCGGCTCGATCGCCGCCAGGATCGGTTCCGCGACATGAGCCGCGTCCGGTCCCAGATAAAGCGTCAGGTTCTCGCGCGCCGCGGTGACCCGGTCCGCCGCCGGACGGGTGTGGTCCGAGATCGGCGCGAGCGGGGCAAGGCGCGCGATCGCCGCGCGCTCGGCCTCGAGCTCGATCTCCTTCATCCGGGCATAAAGCGTCTCGGCGCCGGCGATCCCTTTGAGGGCATGGCGGGTCCGGCGCAGCGGCTCGACCACCTGCTGGCGCCAGGGCCGCGCGCACGCGTCGGCCGCGTCGATGGCGGCGCGATCGAGCGCGCCGCGCCCGCTGGCGCCGGCCCAGCAGCTATAAAGCGCGATGATCACGTCCTTGCCATGCCGGTCCTGCAGCTCGAGGCAGGCGGGCGCCACCCCGGGCTTCGCATAAAGGGCGAGCGCAAAGCGCCAGAACGACTCGATCCGGTCCATTTGGCTGTCGGTTGCTGCGTCCATCGTTCCACCTAACGCCTCAGGATTTGCTATACTGCGATCCTTCCTCTGATCCCAGGCTCGTGCCGGATGGACCTTGACCTCGAAGCCTTGAAGGCGAGGATCGCGGCGTTGAAGAGCGAGCATCGCGATCTCGACGAGGCGATCGCGCGGCTGTCCGACACCGTGCCGGCCAATAACCTGCATCTGCAGCGGCTCAAGAAGCGCAAGCTGGCGCTCAAGGATCTGATCATGAAGCTCGAAGCGAAGCTGCTGCCCGACATCATCGCGTGACCGGCAGATTCCGGCTATTTCGCGCGGACCCGGCTCGCGGTCTTTAGCTGATACATGGCGCGGTCGGCCGCTTCGATCACGGCGCCGGCGCTGTCGCCTTGGGACAGCTCGTGCACGCCCCAAGAGACGGTGACGTGCAGCGCGGCGCCATCGACCTTGACCTCCTCCTTCGCGATGCGCTCGGCGAGCTCGGCGGCCTTGCGCTCGGCAACCGGCCGATCGCTCTGCATCAAAAGGACGCCCATCTCATCGCCGCCAAGCCGCCCGACCACGTCCGTCGTGCGCACATTCTCGACCAGGATCTTCGCGACCTGCACTAGCGCCACGTCGCCGGCCGAATGGCCGTACGTGTCGTTGATCTGTTTCAGGTTATCGACGTCGAAATAAACGATGCTCGCCGCCACGCCATAGCGCTGGGCAAACGACATCATGCGCGACAGCTCGCGCAGGAACGCGCGCCGGTTGACGACCGGCATCAGCGGGTCCTCGTCGACGAGCTTCTCGAGATAGCCGATCCGCGACCGCGCATCTTCGAGTTCGTGACGCAGCTGCTCGACTTCCGCCATGAGAGCGGTGAGCGCCCGGACCACATTGGGTGTGAGCTCGGCCTCGGGAATGCCGCCGACGGCAAGAACATCGCGCGCCGGCCCGACACCCGCGGCGGGCGCGGCATGGGCCTGCCGCACCGGCGCGCCGGCATGAACCGCGCCTACACCTTGGATCGATTTGCGGTCGCGGATTTCCATGATGCCCCGTAAGGGCAAGGATTATGCCGTCAAGGCCCGCAAGTCAAAATCAATTGCAGGTAATTGCATACCCCGGCGTGGGAATCCGGCCCTAAAAAAACGCCTTGAGGTTGGCACGTATGCGCGCGAGCGGCTCCACCGAGCGGTCGGGAAGGGGGAACGGCTTGCCGGTGATCTGCTCCTGCACTTCCACGTAGATGCGTGCGGCGTCAAGGATCACGTCGCGGGGGATTTCCGGCACCGCTTCCTTATAGGGGTCGCAGCGCGCCGCCACCCAGTTCCGCACGATGTCCTTGTCGAAGCTGTCCGGCCGCTGGTGCCCGCGGAACCTTTGCTCATAGGTCTCGAGGAACCAATAGCGGCTGCTGTCCGGCGTGTGGATCTCGTCGGCGAGCGTGATCCGGCCTTCGCCGTCGAGCCCGAACTCGTACTTGGTGTCGACCAGGATGAGGCCGCGTGCGCGCGCCATCTCGCGCCCGCGCGCGAACAGGGCGAGCGCGTGATGGGAGACCGTGTCCCATTGCGCGCGGGTCAGAAGGCCGCGGGTCGCGATGTCGGCGGCCGATAGCGGCTCGTCGTGATCGCCTTCGCCGGCCTTGGTGGTCGGCGTGATGACGGTCTCCGGGAGCTTCTGGTTCTCGTCGAGCCCGTCCGGCAGGCGGATGCCGTACATCTCGCGCTTGCCCGCCTTGTACATCGACAGAAGCGAGGTCGAGGTCGTGCCGGCAAGATAGTCGCGCACCACGATCTCGACCGGCAGCATGTTGAGGCGCCGGCACACCAGCACGTTGGGATCCGGATACTCGATGACGTGGTTGGGGCAGATATCGCGCGTCGCGTCGAACCAGAAGCGCGCGATCTGGGTCAGCACCTGTCCTTTCAGCGGCACGGCGGTGAGGACGCGGTCGAACGCGCTCAGCCGGTCCGACGCGACGATGATGCGCCGCCCGTCCGGCAGGTCGTAATTGTCGCGCACCTTGCCCGCGTAGTGATTGGGAAGCTCGGGGATCGTCGCGTCCCACAGCGCGCGGTCCGAATAGGCCGTCAATGCCGCCTTATCCACCATCGAAGCGAGTCTCCTGCCGGCTTGGGGAAGGGGCGTTCACTGCATCCTTTCGGGCCGATTTGCAAGCGTCTTTCGCGAGCGGCGGCGACCACGGTTGCCGAGGCGTGCCGCGCCCTTATAATGCGCGCCTTTTCGAGCGACGGGGGTGAGGCGTATGGCAGGCAATCCGGTGGTCGGCATCGTCATGGGCAGCGCCAATGACTGGGAAATCATGCGCCATACGGCCGACACGCTGCAAAAGCTCGGCATCGCGAGCGAGCACAAGGTCATCTCCGCGCATCGCACGCCCGACCGGCTCTATGAGTACGGGAAGGCCGCGCGCGGCCGCGGGCTCAAAGTGCTGGTCGCCGGCGCGGGCTTGGCGGCGGGGCTTCCCGGGGTGCTCGCGGCGCTGACGCCGCTGCCGGTGCTGGGCGTGCCGCTCAATGGCGCGCTGATGGGGCTCGACAGTCTTTTCTCTATGGTGCAGATGCCGGGCGGCGTTCCGGTCGGCACGCTCGCGATCGGGCGCGCGGGGGCGGTCAACGCCGCCATTCTCGCGGCGTCGATCCTGGCGCTGTCCGATCCGGCCGTGGCGTCCGCGCTCGATGCCTATCGCAAGGCGCAAACGGACGCCGTTCCCGACGAGCCCGACGCAAAAGGTTGAACTCGGGCGATCGCTAAAGCCGCGGCCGCACGAGGCGGAAGAATCGCGTCGGGTCGGGAAAGCCGCCGGTTATCCGCCCGATCCGCGACCTGAGACGCGGCAGGACCATGGTCTCCGCAAGGCGCCGGTCGAGGAACGCGTCGGTCGCCACGGCATTCTCGGACCGGTCATCGAGCCAGAACAGCATCGTCGCGCCATAGATTCCCGCGAGCATGGCGCGCTTGGTATAGAAGCTGAAATCGGTGGACGTATCGCCCGCCGCGTACCAGATCGCGTCGACCGTGTCGTAAAGAAGCTTCAGGCCGAGCGCCGCGTTGGGCGGCATCGCGAGAAGCGACAGGCCGCGCCGCACCGCCTCGCGATGGGGTGTCAGAAGCTGCAGCCGCGTGCGCACGGCAAGCGCGACGCGCTCGCTGAGCTTCATCCCTTCGATCGGCTGTGCGGCCACGGTCTCGAGCATCAGGCGATCGGCCCAATGGCTGAACCACCGGACCGCCTCGCGCGGGCCGCGGGGGAACAGCCGTGACACGTCGGCATCCTTCATGCCGACGCGGGTGGCCGCGGCCCGCATCCCCTCGATGGTCCAGCCATCGAACGGGATGTCCGGAAGAAGGGCCGCGAGAAGCGCGTCCTTCTGCTCCTGCTCGTCCATCGGGCCTCCTAATCCGCCATGGCCGCGAGGTCGATGGGGAAGCGGTTCATCTCTTCGAGAAAGACAAGAAGGCGCATGTCGGTCATCCGCTGAGGATAGAGGACGCCGTCGAGATGGTCGCATTCGTGCTGTACCACGCGTGCGTGGAATCCTTCCGCGGTCTCGTCGATGAGCGAGCCGTCGGGCGCCACGCCGCGATAGCGGATGCGCGTGAAGCGCGGCACGGCGCCGCGCAGTCCCGGCACCGACAGACATCCCTCCCAGCCCAGCTCCATCGCCGTGCCGATCGGCTCGATCACCGGATTGATGATCGCCGTAAGCTCCTGCGGGCGATCGCCCGGGCGCCCGGTCACGCGCTCCTCGGGCACCCGGAAGATCACCACGCGCCGCGAGACGTGGACCTGCGGGGCGGCAAGCCCGGCGCCGCCAATGTCCCACAGCGTCTCGACCATGTCGTCGAGGAGCCGCCGGATTTCGGGCGCGCTCGGATCGGCGACCGGCTCGGCGACGCGGCGCAGCACCGGATGGCCCATGCGGGCGATCTTGAGGATGGCCATGCCAATACTATGGGCGCTGCCCGGCTTCTTCACAAGCCGGCCCGGCCGTGCTATCAAACGCGCGCAACCGGAAGGAAAAGGTGGCCTAGTGCAAGTTCTCGTCCGCGACAACAATGTCGATCAAGCCCTGCGCGCGCTCAAGAAGAAGATGCAGCGCGAAGGCGTGTTCCGCGAGATGAAGCTTCGCCGCAACTATGAAAAGCCTTCCGAGCGCCGCGCCCGCGAAAAGGCCGAGGCCGTGCGCCGCTACCGCAAGCTCTTGCGCAAGCGGTTGGAGCGCGAAGGGTACTAGAACCCGTCGGCGCCGCTACTCCAGCGCCTTCACGATCTCTTCCGTCATCTTCTTGGCGTCGCCGAACAGCATCATCGTGTTGTCGCGGAAGAACAGCTCGTTGTCGACGCCGGCATAGCCCGACGCGATCGAGCGCTTGACGAACAGCACCGTCTTCGCCCGCTCGACATCGAGCACCGGCATGCCATAGATCGGCGACGCCTTGTCGGTCTTGGCCGCGGGGTTCGTCACGTCGTTGGCGCCGATCACATAGGCGACGTCGGTCGAGGCGAAATCGCGGTTGATCTCTTCGAGCTCCATCACCTCGTCATAGGGCACGTTCGCCTCGGCCAGCAGCACGTTCATGTGGCCGGGCATGCGGCCCGCGACGGGGTGGATCGCATAGCGCACGTTGACGCCTTCGTGCTTCAGATCGTCGGCCATCTCGCGCAGCGCGTGCTGCGCCTGCGCCACCGCCATGCCATAGCCGGGGACGATGATGACCGAGCTCGCATTCTTCAGGATGAACGCCGCGTCCTCGGCGCTGCCCGCCTTGACCGAGCGGTCGCCCTTGGTGGTCGCGGCGGCGACGCCGCCTTCGGTGCCGAACCCGCCCAGGATCACGTTGAAGATCGAGCGGTTCATGCCCTTGCACATGATGTAGCTGAGGATCGCGCCCGACGATCCGACGAGGGCGCCCGTCACGATCAGCGCGCTGTTCGCAAGCGTGAAGCCGATGCCGCACGCGGCCCATCCCGAATAGGAGTTCAGCATCGAGATCACGACCGGCATGTCGGCGCCGCCGATCGGCAGGATGAGCAGGAACCCCAAGGCCAGCGACAAAAGGACGATGAGCCAGAACCCGAACGCGGACTGCGCCGCCACGAACCACACGATCACGGCCACCAGCAAAAGACCCAAGAGCGCGTTGAGCGGATGCTGCCCCGGGAACACGAGCGGCGATCCGCTGACGAGCCCTTGCAGCTTCGCGAACGCCACGATCGAGCCGGTGAAGGTGATGGCGCCGATCGCGGTGCCGAGCGACATCTCAACGAGGCTGCCCCGCTCGATCGCGCCGTAGATTCCGATGTGATAGGCGTCGGGCGCATAGAACGCCGCCGTGGCGACGCACACCGCCGCGAGGCCGACGAGGCTGTGGAACGCCGCCACGAGCTGCGGCAGCGCGGTCATCTGGATCTTGAGCGCGATATAGGTCCCGATCGCGCCGCCGATGACGACGCCCAGGATGATCGTGCCGTAGCTCACGACGTCGGGCGCCGCGAGCGTCGTGCCGACAGCGATCACCATGCCGGCGATGCCGTAGAGGTTGCCGGCCCGCGACGTCACCGGCGAGGACAGCCCGCGCAGCGCCAGGATGAAGCAGACCGAGGCGATGAGGTAAAGGAAGGCCGAGAGATCGGGCGTCACGAGAAGCGCGCTCCTTATACTTTCTTCTTGAACATTTGCAGCATGCGCTGCGTCACGATGAAGCCGCCGAAGATGTTGACCGAGGCGAGCACCACGGCGATGAAGCCCATCACCTTCGAGAAGCTGAACCCGGCGGGACCGGCGGCGATGAGAGCGCCGACGATGATGACGCTCGAGATCGCGTTGGTGACGCTCATCAGCGGCGAGTGGAGCGCCGGCGTGACGCGCCACACGACGTGATAACCCACGAACACCGCGAGCACGAACACGGTGAGGTAGAAGATGAACGGGTCGGGCGTGGTGCCGACCAGTGCGGCAGCATTGGCCATGGTCTAGTCTCCTGCCGCGGGCGCGGGCTGGGCGGCGAATTGCGGATGGACGACGGCGCCGTCCAAGGTCAGAAGGGTCGCCTTCACGATCTCGTCGGCCTGATCGATCTTGAGTTGCTTTTCCTTGTCGATGATGAGCGCGAGGAACGCCAAAAGGTTCTTGGCGTAAAGCTGGCTTGAATCGACCGGGATATGGGACGGGACATTGACCGGGCCGAGAATGGTGACGCCGCCCGGCGTCACCACGGTCTCGTCGGGCACGGTTCCTTCGACATTGCCGCCTTGCTCGGCCGCGAGGTCGGCGATGATCGAGCCCGGCCGCATGTTCGCGATCATCTCGCGGGTGAGGAGGATCGGCGCGCGCCGGCCGGGCACGAGCGCGGTGCAGATCGCGATGTCGATCTTCTTCAGCGCCTCGCCGATATGCTCGCGCTGACGGCGGGCGAAATCCTCGCCCATCTCCTTCGCATAGCCGCCGGCCGTTTCCATCTGGCGCATCGCCTCGAGATCGACGACGAGGAAACTCGCGCCCAGGCTTTCCACCTGCTCCTTGGCGGCAAGCCGCACGTCGGTCGCCGACACGATGGCGCCAAGGCGGCGCGCGGTGGCGATCGCCTGCAAGCCCGCGACGCCCGCCCCCATGACGAGGACTCGTGCCGGCGGGATCGTGCCGGCGGCCGTCATCATCATCGGCAGCGCGCGGCCAAAGGCGTTCACCGCCTCGAGCGTGATGCGATAGCCCGCGAGGTTCGCCTGCGACGACAGCACGTCCATCGACTGCGCCCGGGTGATGCGCGGCACCAGCTCCATGGCAAAGCTCGCGAGCCCCGCGCCGGCATAGGCCGGGACCTCGTCCGCATGCTGAAGCGGGGCGAGCATCGCAAGAAGCGCCGCGCCCCGCTTCATGAGCGGCAGCTCGTCGGCCATCGGACGCTGCACCTTGAGCACGATGTCGGCGGTGCCCAGCGCGTCGGCTTCGCTTGGCGCGATCCCGGCACCGGCCGAGCGGTAGGCATCATCGGTGAAGGCCGCGCCGGCGCCGGCTCCGGTCTCGACCACCAATTCCTGTCCCATTCCGACAAGACGCTTAACGGTATCCGGCGAGGCCGCTACACGGCGCTCGTGCGGACGGCGCTCTTTTGGGACGCTGATCTTCATTTCGGGGGATACCTCTGCGCGAAACCGGTCGCGCCCTGCTCTCTATGACGCAGTGCAGCAATAGCCAACTAAAGTTAATTTGGGAAGAAGAAAGGCCGCATCGCTGCCGCTCTTTTAATCATGAGTCGCCGTGTTAAACTCTTGCGATCACGCCGCCTTGGGCGGCTTCGGGGGGCAGTTTTGATCCTCCAGGGAATAAACCGGGTGGCCTCCCGTTATCCCGATGTCAGGTCGTTGCGAGCCGGCCGGGGAAATCCGGAAGGGGCGCGATGAGCACGTCCATTACCGACCAGCTCATCGCCGTGCTCCCTCGGTTGAGGCGATTCGCTCGCGGCCTGGCGGGTTCCGCCGTGACGGCGGATGATTTGGTGCAATCGGCATGCGAGCGTGCCCTGGCGCGCGCGCATCAGTTTCAAGAGGGGACGCGATTCGACAGTTGGATGTTCCGCATCGTGCAGACGATCTGGATCGACCAGTTGCGCGCGCGGGATGTCCGCAAGGAGGAGAGCGAGGACGAAGGCTATCAGATCGGCAGCGACGAGTCGGTTCGGCGCGCCGAGGCAAGGATGGCTCTTCGCGAGGTGCGGACGGTGTTGGCGGAGCTGCCGCCCGAGCAAAGAGCAGCGCTCATGCTCGTGACGGTGGAAGGGTTGAGCTATAAAGAAGCGGCGGAAATTGCCGCCGTGCCGGTCGGAACCATCATGAGCCGGTTGGCACGTGCCCGGGTCGCGCTTCAGGCGAAGCTCGAGGCTGGCGGCGCTTTTCGGAGGAGCGTGGACGATGTCGAAGCCGAGCGATGAGAGGCTGATCGCCTATCTCGACGGCGAGCTCGACGAGAGCGGCCGTGCGGAGATCGCGGAGCAGATCGAGCAGGATCCGGACCTTGCCATGCGCGTGCAGCGCCTGGGCGAGAGTGCGGCGCTGTTGCGCGCGGCGTTCGATGAGGCGCTGCGCGAAGCGGTGCCGCAGCGGCTGATCGAGGCGGCGCATGGGCGCACCACCCGCGTCGTCAGCATCATGACGCGCCTGACGCGCGGCATGACCGGGCGTCAGCGCTGGTGGACCGGCATCGCGGCGGCGGCGACGGTGGCCGGACTGATGATCGGCGGCGGCGTCGGCTATTTCGCCGGCGACAAGGAAGGCACCGATGTCGCGCAGCAGGAGCAGGCGACCTTTGCCGCGCGCAACTGGCTCGACAACATCGCGGGATATCACAAGCTCTTCGTCAATGCGGGCACCAACGACGCGGGGCTCGCGGATGTGCCGGCCAACGATGCCGACGCCCGCAAGGATCAGCAGAAGCTGCCGCCCGACTTCCATCTGCCGAACCTGAAGCCGTGGGGGCTCGTGTTCCAGGGCGCGCGGTTCCTGATCGTCGAAGGCCGGCCCGCGACCCAGCTCTTCTACACCACCGACAGCAAGGCGCTGGGGCCGCTGACGGTCGTGGTCGGCACTTCGTCGAAGCCCGATGTCGGGCCGACTTTCGATCGGCGCGACGATCTGAACGTGCTTTATTGGCGCTATCACGGCCATGCCTATGCGCTCGTGGGCACGGCCAATATCGGCTATCTGTGGAACATCTATCACGACATCGCGTGGCAGTTCGACGCGATCTGACGCACGTCTCCCGATGCGTGGTGCCTGTGAGTCGCTGTTCCTGATTCGCTGTTCTGAGTCCGTCGTCCCGGGGGTCCATGGATTGCCGGGTCAAGCCCGGCAATGACGGGAAAAATGGTGACGGCAGCGGCCGGCGACCCGGCCAAGACGCGACCGGCGCGTCACTTCGGCAGATTGGACGCGCCGAAGGCAAGCGGCAGGATATCCTTGAGCCGGACGGCTTTGCGTGCACCCGCGACCGTGGCGAGATGGATCTCGGTCTCCGGCCCCGCGAACTCGGCGATGCGCTGACGGCAGCCGCCGCAGGGCGGGGCGGGGTCCGCGCCCTCGACGATGACG
>DATJLY010000439.1:0-8276 GCA_035509095.1 Allostellaceae bacterium
GCGCGGACGGGGTGGCCGAGCGCGGCCTCGCCGTGCGCGAGGTGCACCGCGCCGGGTCGACCGTCATCGACCCCGCCCCGCAAAGCTTCGCCAAGCCGGGATACTGAGCCTTCGACGCCTTATGATTTTCGCCGGGATCGACGGATGCCGCGGCGGCTGGGTCGTGGTGACGATCGACGGGCGCGAACGGCGGTTCGCGATCGTGCGGCACTTCGCCGAGATCGAGCGGCTTGGCGCCGGCCGCGCCCTCGTCGACATGCCGATCGGCCTCCCCGACAGCGGCTATCGCGCGTGCGATCTGAAGGCGCGCCAAATGCTGGGTTCCTGCCGCTCGCGCGTGTTCCTGGGCGCGCGCCGGCCGCTGCTCGCCTGCGCCGACTATGACGCCGCCAACCGCTGGGCCAAAAAGGACGGCAAGGGTCTTTCGGTGCAGCTTTGGAACATCCTTCCCAAGATCGCCGAGATCGACCGGGTGATCACGCCCGCGCGGCAATCCCGGCTGCTCGAGGCGCATCCCGAGCTTGCGTTCCGGCGCCTCAATGGCGGTGAGGCATTACCGAACAAGAAGGGGCGGTCGGGACGGATGCAGCGGCGCGATCTCCTCGCCCGCGCGGGGTTTCGCGAGCTCGACGATTGGGTCGGCACGCTCACAGGGACCGGCGCTCAGCCTGACGATTTGTTCGACGCCTGCGTCCTTGCGAGCGTCGCGCGCGATCCGCGCCGGGTCGATTCTCCGCCTGTGGCCGACGCGCGCGGGCTCGCGATGGAGATCTGGTATTAGGATTGCGGACCCGGGTTCACGACGAAGCGCTCGCCGCGGTCGATGAAGTCGGTGACGAGGCGGCCCCACGCAGGCTCCGTCGCCAGGTCGCGTTCGCCGCCATAGATGAGGATGCGCGTCGCGCGCGGCAGACGCTGCTGATAGGCCGCCATCGCGGCGTGCAGCCTCTCCGGCGCCTTGCTGCCGAGCAGCAAAAGGCAGGGCGCCTTGATCTCGCCCAGCCGCGCGAGAAGGGTATCGTCGGCGGATTCCGGCGCCGAGAGGACGAGACTTTCGACGAGGCCCGCGTGGCTCAGCGCCAGCTGGCAGGCAAGAGAGGCCGCGGCGCCTTCGGCCACGATATGCGTCGCTTGCGTCACGAGGCTCGCCGGTGCCTCGCCCGGCTTCGGTGCGATGACGCGATGGCGTTTCGCGAGCGCTGCCAGAGTGTCGGCGGTGCCGAGCGACAGGATCACCATCTCGCCGCTCACAGCGCGCGTACCTGAGGCATGACTTCGCGCGCGAAAAGCTCGATCGAGCGGCGCTTCGCGTCGGGCGGACCGCCGCGCTCGAAGATCAGATTGAGGACCCCGCAGCCGATCTCGCGGCGCAGGCGCGCCACCTGCTTTGCGACCGTGTCGGGGCCGCCTACGAGCATGGTGCCGCGTTCGACCGCTTCTTCGACCGAGCGCGGATCGTCGGCGGCAAGATCGGCGAAGCGTGCCTTCAACTTGACGTCGCTCGTGCCGAAAAAGCCCGAGCCCGACACGAGCGCGTTGGCGGCGACCAGCGCGCCCGTGACGACGCCATGCTCGAACTGGGGCCGCACCATGTCGAATGCCACCGCGTCGGTGTCGGCGACCGCCACCGGCAATTGATAGATGATCTGCTCGGGCGCGGGGGTCCAGCCTTCCGCTTCCGCCTCGGCGCGATAATGCCGCGCGGCCTCGGCGGCGAGCGCGAGGTTGGTGAACGCCAGGCCCAGTCCCACGCGCTTCTTCGCGGCGAACGTGCCGGATTCCCGGCTCGAGCCGGAGACATAGATGGGCGGCGTCGGCTGCTGTATCGGGCGCGGCCAGATCGACACATGGCGGTAATGGTAATGCCGCCCTTCCCAGCCGAACGGCATCGTGTCGGTCCAGGCGCGCAGGATGAGGTCCCAGCCCTCCTCGAAGCGCGAGCGCGATTCCGACGGCGGAACGTTGTAGACGAGATACTCGTAGGGTGCGCCGCGCAACAGCCCGGCGATCAGCCGCCCGCCCGACAGCGTGTCGATCATCGCATATTCCTCGGCGATGCGGACGGGATTGCCGGTCAGCGGGATGAGCGCGCCCAGGATCGCGATCTTGGCCCGCTTGACGCGCTGCACCAAGGTCGCGGCCAGCACGGTGACGTTGGGTGCGAGATTGAAGGGCGAGTAATGATGTTCGGCGCAGGCGATCCAGTCATAGCCAAGCTCGTCCTCGAGCTCGACCTCGTCGAGACAGCGCTTCACCGCATCCATCGCCTGGGCGGGCTCGAAATTGCGGTTCGGCACCGGCCAGATGCCGGCCCGGTCGCGGATCCGGCCATAGGGCATGCCGTTGAAGACCGAGAATTTCACGAGGTCCCTCCGCCCGGTGTGACCCTATTCCTTTAGCGCGGGCGCACGCGGCAGAATAGTGCGCGCTGCGGCCGAGAAGGACCGAATGTTGCGCGGCCCTGCATCCGGGCAATCCCGCAAAGCCTACGCATTTCGGGCTTGACATGCTTATACTCAATGTTAGTATAAGGGTTAATGCACGCGGGCTTTAACGCCCGTTTCTTTAACGCAAAATTATGCTCAAGTTGAGCATATAGGGTGAGGCCATGCCAGATACGTTGGACCGCGACCTCATTGCCCGGACCGCACCCTTGTGGGAGCGCGTTCGGAGCGCCGTGCCTCCCATGGAGTGGCCGGTCTTCGCCGCCGACATCGCGGCGATCGCGGACCTTAAGCGCCGGCGCGACGCGGTCATCCTCGCGCATAATTATCAGACGCCGGAAATCTTCCACTGCGTTTCCGATATCACCGGCGACAGCCTTGCGCTGGCGCGCGAGGCAATGAAGACCGACGCGCGCGTCATCGTGCTCGCCGGCGTCGAGTTCATGGCCGAGACGGCAAAGCTCCTCAATCCCGAGAAGACCGTGCTGATCCCCGATCGGCGCGCGGGCTGCTCGCTCGCCGCCTCGATCACGGCCGCCGACGTGCGGCTCCTGCGCGAGCGCTATCCGGGCGTGCCGGTCGTCACCTACGTCAACAGTTCGGCCGCGGTGAAGGCCGCATCCGACATCTGCTGCACCTCGGGCAACGCGAAGAAGATCGTCGAATCCCTCGGCGTGCCGCGCGTCATCATGCTGCCCGACGAATATCTCGCGAAGAACATCGCGGCCGAGACCGGGGTGGAGATCATCGCCTGGGCCGGCCATTGCGAGGTGCACGAACGCTTCACCGCGGCGGAGATCGCCACCTTGCGCGAGCAGCATCCGGGGGTCGTCGTGCTGGCCCATCCCGAATGCCCGCCCGAGGTCGTGGCGGCGGCGGATTTTTCGGGCTCGACCGCCGCGATGACGCAGTATGTCGGGGACCGCGCGCCGCGCCGCGTCGTCCTCGTCACCGAATGCTCGATGAGCGACAATCTCGCGCTCGCCCACCCGGGGACCGAGTTCGTGCGGCCGTGCAATCTTTGTCCGCACATGAAGCGGATCACGCTCGCGAATATCCGCCACGCGCTCGAGACGATGACGCATCAGGTGGAGATCGCGTCCGAAATCGCCGCTCCCGCGCGCCGCGCGGTCGAGCGCATGCTGGCGGTCTGATCCCATGACGATCCCACCGCTTCCCGCCATCATGATCGAGCCCTTGGTGCGGGCGGGGCTCTTGGAGGATCTGGGCCGCGCCGGCGACATCACGACCGATGCGATCGTGCCGGCCCACGCGCGCGCCGAAACCGCCTTGGTCGCGCGCAACCCGGGCGTCGTCGCCGGTCTCGACCTTGCAATCATGGCGTTCCGCCTCATCGATCCCGGGATCGAAGCGGAGGTGCTGCGGCCCGATGGCAGCGCGGTCGCCAAGGGCGAGACCATCGCCAACATCTCGGGCCCGACGCGCGGCATCCTCACGGGCGAGCGCGTGGCGCTCAATTTCCTCTGCCATCTCTCGGGCATCGCTTCGGCGACGGCGGCAATCGTCGCGGCCGTCAAGGGCACCCGAGCGCGCGTCGTCTGCACGCGCAAGACCCTTCCGGGCCTGCGCGCCATTCAGAAATACGCGGTCCGCGTCGGCGGCGGCTTCAACCACCGTTTCGGCCTCGATGACGGCGTCCTCATCAAGGACAACCACATCGCCGCGGCCGGCAACCTCGAAGAGGCGGTGGCGCGCGTGCGCGGCGCAATCGGCCATCTCGTGAAGATCGAGCTCGAAGTCGATACCTTGGCGCAGCTCGAGGCGGCGCTGGCGCTCAAGATCGACGCGGTGCTGCTCGACAACATGAATTTCGACGAGATGCGGCGCGCGGTGGGCCTGGTCGCGGGCCGCATGGTCACCGAGGCGTCGGGCCGGATCACGCGCGAGACCGCGCGCGAGGTGGCGGCGACCGGGGTCGATCTTCTGTCGAGCGGCGCCCTGACGCACAGCACGGTGGCGCTCGATATCGGACTCGATTGGCGGTAGGCGAACCCGTATTCTCCCGGCATCGGCCCTGAAGGTTGGGAGGGAGCGATGCCGGTATTGAAGCGTGCGGACGCCGAGATCTACTACGAAGAATATGGTTCGGGCTTCCCGATCCTGCTGTTTGCGCCGGGCGGGATGCGCTCGAACATCTCGATGTGGCACGCGCCCGCAGAGGGCGGTCAACGCGCGTGGTCGGATTGGACCGACGTGCTGGCCTCGCGCTATCGCGTCATCGCCATGGATCAGCGCAATGCCGGCCAATCCAAGGGCCGCATCGCGGCCGAGGATGGCTGGCACACTTATGCGGGCGATCAGCTCGCGCTTCTGGATCATCTCGGTGTCAGGCGCTGCCACACGCTTGGTGGCTGCATCGGGTCGAGCTTCTGCCTTACGCTCAACGAAATCGCGCGCGACCGGATCGCCGGTGCGGTGCTGCAGAATCCGATCGGGCTCAATCCCGAATTTCCGACATATTTCCCCGATGGATTCGCGGAATGGGCGAAGGAGCTCCGCGCCACCCGGCCCGAGCTCGAGCCCGCGGCGCTCACCGCCTTCGGCAAGCGCATGTGGGGCGGCGATTTCGTCTTCAGCGTCACGCGGGATTTCGTGCGCCGCTGCGAGGTGCCGTGCCTGGTGCTGCCAGGCAACGACAAGCCGCATCCCGAGGTGATCGGGCTCGAGGTCGCGAAGCTGCTGCCGAATTGCGAAATGCTGAAGGAGTGGAAGAGCCCCGCGCACACCGCCGACCAGCGCCGCGCCGTGCTGGCGTTCCTTGAAAAGCACACGCCAAAGCACTGAAGCGATGCCGACGCACGAGGGCCGCATCCTCACGACCCATGTCGGCAGCCTGCCGCGGCCGCCGGGGCTACGCGCGATGCTGCTCGACAAGGACGCCGGCAAGCCGGTCGATCAGGTCGAGTTCGATCGCCTGTTGACCGACGCTGTCAAGGAGACGGTGCAGCGTCAGGTGGCGATCGGCCTCGACTTCGTCAGCGATGGCGAGATGGGGAAGATCGCCTATTCCACCTATCTCGCCGATCGCCTTGCGGGATATTCGGGAAGCGGGCCGGGCACCGTGGCGCGCGACATGCTGGATTTTCCCGACTTCATGAAGACGGCCAGCCGCGGCCTCGGCATCAAGCGGCCGCTCTGCGAAGGCCCGCTCGGGATGAAGAACCCCGAGCCGCTGCGCGCGGACCTGCGCAACTTCAAAAGCGCGGCCGCTGCATCGTCCCCCAACGGCGCTTTCATGACGGCGGCTTCGCCGGGCGTCACCGCCTATTTCCTGCGCAACCGGTACTATCCCTCGCACGAGGCCTATCTCGCGGCGCTGGTGCCGTTCCTGCGCGAGGAATACGAGGCGATCATCGCCGCGGGCTTCGATCTTCAGCTCGATTGTCCCGATCTCGCGATGGCGCGGCATCTGGGATATTCCGACCTGAACGATGCCGGTTTCCGCCGACTCAGCGAAACCTCGCTCGAGGCCTTGAACGAGGCGACGCGCAACATCGATCCCGCGCGCATGCGCCTTCATCTTTGCTGGGGCAACTACGCCGGCCCGCATCACTATGACCTGCCCCTCGAGGCGGTGCTGCCGCTCGCGCTCAGGTCGCGGGCGCGCGCCATCTCGTTCGAAGGCGCCAATCCGCGGCACGAGCATGAGTGGGAGCTGTTCGAGACGTTCCGTTTGCCCGAGGACCGCGTGGTCGTGCCGGGCATGATCGATTCGGCGACCAACTTCATCGAGCATCCGCGCCTCGTCGCGCAGCGGATCGAGCGCTATGCGCGGGTCTTGGGGCGCGAGCGCGTCGTCGCGTCGGTCGATTGCGGCTTCGGCACCAGCGCCGGGAGCACGGGCGTCGATGCCGGCATCGCGTGGGCCAAGCTCGAATCCCTGGTCGCCGGCGCAAAGATCGCTTCCGAGCGCCTGTGGCGCGCTTAAGTCCGGGAGACGCCCATGCCGCAGCTTTATGTCGCCACCAACGGCCTCTCGGTGTGGAAGAGCGACGATCTCGGCGAGCACATCGCGCGCATGGGAAGCGGTTCGAATCTCTATAGCGGCAGCCAGGTCTGGGCCCTTGCGAGCCACCGCGCGACGCCGCGCTATCTCCTGGCCGGCACCGATTCCGGTCTCTATCGCCTCGACCGCGCCGCCGACCGCTTCACGCACATCCCGTCGCCCATGGATCGCGAGCGGCTGGTCACCGCGATCGCGCAATCGCCCGACGATCCCGATGTGATCGTCGTCGGGACGCAGCCGTCGGCGCTCTATCGTTCCGACGATGGCGGGCGCACATGGCAGACGCTCGAAACCGCGATGAAGCGCTTCACGACCAGCGGCTTCTATGGCGGCCCGACCCAAGGCCGCGCGGGCGAGGCCGATGGCGGCGGCGTCAAGCATTGGACCCGCGTGACGTCGGTCCTGTTCGATCCGGCCGATCGCGCACGTCTTTGGGCCGGAATCGAGATCGACGGCGCGTGGACGAGCGGCGATGGCGGCAAGAGCTGGGAACGGGCGTCATCGGGTCTCGAGACCGACGACATCCATGGCTTCACCTTGGCCGAGGGCACGCTCTTCGCCACCACCAATGCCGGGCTTCACCTGAGCCGCGACAAGGGGCGAAGCTGGCAGCGGCGGCTCATCGACTCGCCGTGGCAATACACGCGCAGCATCCTCGCGCGGCCGGACGGGTCGGGTGTGATGCTGATGACCAATGGCAACGGCCCGCCCGGCACCGGCGGCCGTCTCTTCCGCAGCCGCGACGGCGGCGCGGAATGGCAGGAGGTTAAGCTGCCGGGCCGGGTCGAAAGCTCGCTTTATTTCCTTGCGGCGCACCCGGCCGACCCCAGCCTCGTCTTCGCCGCCGCGACCTTGGGCCAGCTTTATCGCAGCCATGACGGCGGCGAGACCTGGACCGCGCTCTCCGCGCGCCTGCCGGAGATCCGCGCGCTCGCGTGGCTGCCGGATTGCTAGAAGCGGGTCAGCCGGGACGTTCCGTCGTCGGGTCGATCGTCTTCGGCACCTCGGTGATCTTGGTCGCGGGGAAGCCGCTGATCTCCGCATGCTTCTTGATGATCGCCTCGTCCTTGGCGAGATAGACACAGAACGTCTTGTCGGCGGCGACGAAGCTTTCGACCCACTGAATGTCGGGGCCGAGCTGGCGCAAGACCTCGTTGGACTTTGCCGCGGCACCGCGAAGCTGCTCGCGCTCGAGCGATCCGACCTGCGGGATGTCGCGTTCGATGATGTAACGGCGCAGTGACATGGTGGTCGCCTCCCTCAATAGGCGAGACGCGGATACCAATCGGTCCCGCGCCCCTCCGGCGTGGTATCGAGAAGATGCCACAGCGGCCAAATCAAATCGACGTGACGGTGATTCTGCGCACTCGGGCGGCGCTTGACAAGCGTGCATATACGCATATTTATGCGACAGGAGGCCCAGCGATGACCAAGCGCTATCTCGAGGATTTCGTGGTCGGTCAGAAATTCGTCTCCGGGCGGATCACCCTCGATGCCGACCGGATCAAGCGCTTTGCGGCCGAGTTCGATCCGCAGCCCTTCCATCTCGACGAGACGGCGGCGCGCGACACGATTTTCCGCGGCCTCGCCGCAAGCGGCTGGCACACCGCGGCCGTGACGATGCGGCTTCTGGTCGAGAGCGACCTTGCGCCGGCGGGCGGCATCGTCGGCGCCGGCTTCGAAGAGTTCCGCTGGCCCAACCCGGTGCGGCCCGGGGACGAGCTGCATATCGAAAGCCAAGTGCTGGAGGTGCGCCCCTCCAAATCGCGCCCGACGCAAGGCCTCGTCAAGCTGCGGACGACGAC
>DATJLY010000440.1:0-6459 GCA_035509095.1 Allostellaceae bacterium
GACCGCGGCATCGACGAGATGCGCCTTCATCGCCGCGCTGGCGGACGCGTTGCCGGCGCCGATCCCGACCATGTGCACGTCGTCGCGGCTCCAGCCCTTCACCTTGGCGAGCTCGAGCACGCACCATTCGGTGATGGACCCGATGGTCGCGATCCCGAACGTCTTGCCTTTCAGATCGTCGAGCGTCTTCAAGGGTGAATCGTAGGGGACGAGGATCACGAACTCGGTCATCGGCTGAGCGATGACGGCGATCGCCTTGGCGGGCATGCCCTTGGCGATGACCGACATGTCCATGGGCGAGCCCAGCTCGATATCGACCGCGCCGGCGACAACGGCCTGATCCATCTTCGCCGCGCCCTCGAAGACGATCTCCTTGATGTCGAGGCCTTGCGCCTGAAACAGCCCGTGCGCGAGGCCCACGTCGAGCGGCAGATAGGCAAAGAGATAGCCGGGCGATTTCGCCACCCGCAGCGTGTCCGCTGCGACCGCCGGCCCGGAGGCAAACAAGATCAGCGCCGCAGACGCGGCTAGGAGGCGCGCGAGCATCGACACGGGGCGGGGCTTCCTCTCGACGTTGTTCCCGTCACGGCTCGCCGCGACGATGCGGCGAGTCCGGGTGCCGATGATCGAACTGCCGATAGTGCTGACGCAAGAGGTCCTTGCCGTAATCATTGCCGTTGGGCGAGCGCACCACCGTGTGGGTGTGGTGGCGCGACGGGAAATCGTTGTCGAGCGCGATCCCGGGCTGATGATCGAACTCGATCAGCACGACCGGATTGTGCACGCGGTAGTAGAACGGGCTGGTCGCATCGCAGGCGCCGATCCAGGCGAAATGCGTCTCTTCCATATGGCGCTTGATCTCGTCGAACCGCAGCTCGGCGTGACCCGGACGGACGCGTCCGACATAGACCCCGATCAGGCTTGAGAGCCGGTCGCGCTGCTCCGCGGTCATCTCGTGCCACGAGATGCCTTGATAGGGCATGACGAGATTGTCGTTGAAAGCGGTGGCGAAGACGTCGAACGGCAGCTCCATGCCGATGCGCGCCTTTTCCTGCTGCTCGGGGGCGAAGGCGCTCATCAAAGCGTGGCCTTGGGCTTCCTCGGCGGCGAAGACGCGCGTGCCAGCATGCTTGCCGAAGGCCGCGTAGACCGGCTCGGATCCCATGAAATTCGGCGTCAGCACCATCTGATCGCCAAGGATGAAGCAATTGACGATGAGATGGTGGCCGTCGAGCTGCCAGCCCCAGGGCTCGGTCGCGGACGGCGTCCCCATGATCGAGAGCCAGTAATACCATTCGCCGAATTCGCCGAGCCGCCCGGTCAGCTCGCCGATATGCTCGTTGAGGCGCATCACGTCGCGCGCCAGGGCAAAGCCCGCCGCGCTGAGGCTCGCGCGCACCAGCGCCAGCGCGCGTTCGCGCTGCTCGCTTGTGCATTCCTCGAGAAGCGCGCCATGGCGGATGAGAAAATTATGCATATTGTGCCAGGCGCGCCAATAGCCGGAGCCGAGATCGAACGTCGCTTGCGCGCGCCGGTCGGCCGGCAGACTTGCCAGGAACGCGTTCGCCGCGTCGACCGACGCTTGCAGCGACAGGCCGGTCTTCAGCAACGGAAACAGCCCGGCGACGGGCGTGCCGTCGGTGGTGATGCCGCGATAGGGCGATGCGATCTCGGCCTTGCCGCGGTCGAGCATACGCTGCAGGAACTCGGGCAGCGGTCCGGGCTTCAGGGCGTTGCCGGGGCGGCGGTTGCGCGGCTTGAACGGAACGGCGGCGTCGCTCAAGGGCGGGTCTCCTTGGCTTACGGGTCCGGCGTGATCACCTGGATGTCGAAGGCGCTCGCCGGAACCGCGTTGGCGCGCATCCAGGCGTGACACTGCTTCTCGAGCGAGGCCGTGGGGACGATCAGGACCACGCGCCCGTAGATGGTGCTCAAGCCCAACGCGCGCACGATCCAATCGCCCAGACGGATGGCATAGCGCGCCTGGTCGCGATAGGGCCCCATGATAATCGCCGCGATGGTCCAGCGCTCCTCGCCCGGTGGGCGAAAGCGGAAATCGACCGATGGCTCGTCGCCTCGCCGCGGGCCGCGCGCGTCCATCTCGTATGCCGCCAATTGCGCGCGCAGCACCGGGCCGACGCGCGAGCGACAGCGATGAAGGAGCGCGCGTCCAACGCCGTCCGCGCGCGCCGCATTGCGGGCGGACGCTTCCGCCGCGGCAAGGGCCGCCACGGTGTACTCGCCCTCGGACAGCCGCCGCGCGGCCCTGAGCGCCGCGCCGCGATCATAGGCATACCAGCGCGCGATATGCTCGATCGCCGCGACCGGTGTCGCGCGCAACGAGAGCTTCTTCAAGAACGGCTCGCTCTCGAGCTGCTCGACGAATTTGAGCGCGGCAAGCGCGCGACGCAATGTCTGCGGATTGACGCCGAAGGATTGCGCGGTGGCCTTGAGCGCGATCTCGCGCCCGCCGAAACGCAAGCCCTCGAGCTTTGGCCGCGCGAGCGCGGCGAGCCGGCTCCAATGCCGGCCCTTGCGCGGCGGCGCGGTCGTGCGCTGTGGGCGGAGCGTGGAACGGGGCATCGCGGCTCTGATACAACATGGCGGATTGAGGTTCAAGTTTGCCATGGTATGATTCAAACCATGCCGCCTCCGGTCGCAACGGCGCTTCAAAGCGCGCCCTCGCCCGCCGACATCGTTGCGACCGCCCAGGGGCTCGTGCCCTATCTGCGCGCAGAGGCGGCGTCGTGCGAGGCCGAGCGCCGGGTTTCCGACCGCACCATCGCGATGCTCACCGAATCGCGGCTCTTCGACATCGTCAAGCCGCGCCGCTATGGCGGCTGGGAGATGGGCTGGGACGTGTTTGCCGATGCGGTCATTGCGATCGCGACCGGCTGCGGCTCGACCGGCTGGGTCTATTCGGTGGTCGGCGGACACGGACCGATCGTCGCGCGATTCGGCACCGATTTCATGGACGAGATGTGGGGCGCCGAGCCCAACGCGCTGGTATCGTCGAGCCGCCGTTTGGCCGGCGAGGTCGCGCCGGTTCCGGGCGGCTATCGGGGCGGCGGGATCGCCGGCTTTTCCAGCGGCTGCCTCAACGCCGATTGGGTGCTGGTCGAGAACATGCCCGTGAGCGGCGAAGCGCGGCCTCTCACCATCCTTCTGCCGATCGCCGATGTCGAGATCCTCGACACTTGGCATGCCATGGGGCTCGCCGGCACCGGCTCGCACGACGTGCGATTTCGCGATGTCTTCATCCCGGCCCATCGCACCTGGTTTCCCGGCAAGGCGCCGCAAGGCGATGCGATCGACGGACCGATCTTCCGCTTTCCCCATCTTGGCGGGCCCTTCGCCCTGCCCTCGGTGCTTCTGGGCATCGCCATTGCGGGGATCGAGCATTTCTCCGCCTTGCCGCATGGGCGCGCCGCGCGACAGGGCGGCAGCATGGCCGATCAGCAGAGCATGCAGATGCGGATCGGCGAGTCCGCGGTCGAACTCGACGCCGCCTTGGCGCTTCTCCGCCTCAAGGTCAGAGAGCTGATGCGGGCGCTGTCGGACGAGTCGATCGCACCGAAAGGCGAGCACGCGGTGCTGCCGCCGGGCGGCGTATCGGCCCGCTATGATCAGGCGGTATCGACCTACATCGCCCATACCGCCTACCGCGCGCTAGACCGGCTGATGGTCGCCGCCGGCGCCAATCAATTGTTGCTCTCGGAACCGTTCCAACGTTGTTTCCGCGACGCGCTCGCCGGACTCCAGCAGCCGAGCAACAATTGGGACGGCGGTCGAACCAACGGCGGACGCGACTTGCTGGACCGCTTCAAGCCCGCCTCGGCCGCCCTGCCCTCGATCCATGGAACCGCACAGATCCTGCAATCCTCGAAACAGAGGAACAGACCCTCCTGATGGTACAATCCGCCGTCGTCATGCGCGCGGCGCATAACGCGCTTGCACTTGTGGGTTGGTAGTTTCGCACGATTTTTGCCTACAAAAATCGTTCACTCGCCGCGTAAGACATTATCTCCATAGGGGCGGGATCGGCGATCCCGAGGACCGGGGTAGGATGGACGACGACCGGCCAAGAGTAAGCGGACGGCGGGGCTTTCATTGGTTGAACAATGTTGCCGAATCCGTGGGCCTTTTTGGCGGCCCGCTCTCAACGCGCGACCTCATCCGGTCAGCGCAGGCCAATACCGGCCTCACGGATTTCGGCGAGTGGGATATCGAAGAGCCGCTCGATATTCTCATTTCGAGCTATGAGGCGGAGGCCAATCTCAATCCGTTCGGCCGCATGGCGGCGCGCTGGGATTTGTTACGGTTCCTGTCCAATCTTCTGAAGTTCCGGCAAGCAGAGATAGCAAACCCCGAAATTCTCGACGAAAAGGTCGAGCAGCCGATCTTCATCACCGGGATGCCGCGGAGCGGCACATCGTTCCTGCACGAGCTTCTCTGCGAGGACCCGTCGAATTGGGCGGTAAGATGCTGGGAGACGATCTATCCCTTCGCCATGACCCGCCGCGTCACCGAAGACACCGACCGCCGGCGCCGCAAGGTCGATCGCCAGCTCGCCAGCTTCACCTGGATCGCCCCCGAGATCGCGAGCCTGCATCCGATCACTGCCGACTCGCCCCAGGAATGCACCGAGATCACCGGCCACATTTTCAGAAGCATGCGGTTCGACACGACCCATTATGTTCCCACGTACCGCCACTGGCTCGATTCCCAGAGCCAGCTCGCTCCCTACCGCTTCCACCGCCGTTTTCTGCAGCATCTGCAACATGGCAGGAAAGGCGGGCGATGGATTCTCAAGAGTCCCGACCACGTCTTCGCGCTCGACGCGTTGCGCGAGGTCTATCCCGACGCCCGGTTCGTCTTCATGCACCGCCCTCCCCTTGCCGTCATGCCGTCGCTTGCCCGGCTGACCGAAGCGCTTCGGCAGCCCTTCACGAAAAGGCTCGACCGGCGCCAGATCGGTACCGACCTGGCCGAGCGGTGGCGGCAAGGAACGGCGATCATTGCCAGCGCTACGGAATCGCTCGAACGGTCGCCCGAGCCGCCGCTTCATTTTCAGTTCCAGGAGTTCGTCCGCGACCCCGCCGGCGCCGTCGAGACGCTTTATGCTCATTTCGGGCTTCCGCTGGCCGACGAAACGACCGCGGCGGTTCGCGATCTGGTGGCGCGCAAGCCGACCGGCGGCAACGGCCTCAATCACGGCCGGCTGGAAGATTACGGCCTCGATCCGCAAAGCGAGCGCCGGCGGTTCAGCCATTATCTGACGTTCTTGAATCTCGAAGCCTGAGCCTTGGCCGTCACCCAACAGATCCGACGGCGGTCCTGGCATGCGCAGGGACTTGCCGTGGCGTGGCTCGTCGGCGGGTTCGCCTTGGTCGCCTGGCTGATCGTCCGTGTGGGCGCGCCCGTCCTTGGCAAGGTGCTCGAGGAAGCCGGGCTCACGGGGCTCCTTGCCATTGCGGGCTTTCACCTGTCGCTCGTCACGTCGCTGATGGGCCTCGCGTGGTGGCGGCTGCGGCGCACCGGCCCGCGCTGGATCTTCGTCTGGGGGCGGATGCTGCGCGACGCCGGGTCGGAGATCCTGCCGCTTTCGCAAGTGGGTGGATCGGTTCTGGCGGCGCGGGCCATCATCCTGCGCGGCATCGGCAGCACGATGGCCGCCGCGACGATCATTGCCGATGCAACGATGGAGTTCTGCGCGCAGATCGCCTTCGTCGCGGTCGGGCTTGTCACGCTGACGTCGCTCGCAGGCGGCAGCACGGCGCCGGTGAAGCCGATTCTGGTGGGGATCGCGATTGCGCTCGCGGCAGCGGTCGGCTTCATCTGCGTGCAGCGCCGAGGCGCCGATGTTCTTGCCCGCGCCGCGGCCCGGTTCCTGTCATCGAGCATGGGACCCACACTCGCCGCCACCTCGGCGGTTCAGACCGAACTTCGCGGCATCTATCAGTTAAAGCGCGTGTGGCCGTCTTTCGCGCTTCACCTCGCTGCCTGGATCCTCACCGCGGTCGAGGCTTGGCTGGCGCTTCGGCTGATGGGGGCGAGCATCGGTTTCGCCACTGTGCTGACGCTCGAGAGCCTGCTTTATGCCGCGCGCAGCATCGCCTTCCTGGTTCCGAGTGCCATCGGTATCCAGGAGGGCGCCTATGTCGTGATCGGCACGGCGCTGGGCCTCACGCCCGAGCTTGCGCTCGGGCTTTCCGTTCTGAAGCGCGGGCGCGACCTGTTGCTAGGCATCCCCGCCCTTTTGTCGTGGCAGATCGCCGAAAGCCGGCGGCGCTGATCGCCGGCCGATCGGGGGCAGCTAAGCGAGATGTGCCGACCCGCGACCAAAGAGCAGGGTCACATTGATCCGGTGATGCTCATATCCGTCGGCGAAATCCGGGCGATCGGAATAGTGCAACAGGCGAGATCGAAACAGGACGGCCCGGTTCTCGCGGTAAGGGA